>CAZCIX010000004.1:66281-68959 GCA_964498835.1 uncultured Burkholderiaceae bacterium
AATTCAAAGTTCTCGTCAGAAAGAGATCTGGTTTTATTCAAAGCACCGTTTCCAGTTTCAATATCGACCAAAGTTGCCGGCATGATCGCATTTAACTTGGTAGCCTTGCCCAATTTTTTTGTGTGTGAATCACCACTTTGTATTGGTAGTGGCACCGATTCAACAGGTAGCGGTTTATTTTTCTTTCTATAACCAAATAACTTCCACAACAACCATAGAACAAATGCACTGGGTACACCAATACCGAAACCCAAAATTAAATTCCGGGATCGACCAGATTGACTGTCTTTGTCTTCGCTTTTAAACCAAAAATTTCTAGGTTGCAAAGAAGATTTTTCAATCTTAATTAACCCAACACTTTGTTCATGATCTAACTCAATTGTAGTAACACATTCGGCTTGATCCAGGTCAAATGTTCGCCTGATAACACGCTGCTCACTATTTACCTTACGAATATTGCTCTCAGTACTATTGCTCGTGGACAAACGCAAATCCTCATAACTCTTTAAGTCATCAAACCGGCTCAAGTCGATAATATCCGTAGTCAAATTGAAATTACTAATGTGCAAGATCGCATTCTGATTCGGGGTAAGAACAAAAATTGCACTGCCTCCTGTACCCACAATATTGACTAATGCATTGGTTTGAATAAAGTAACGCGCAGGCATCATCTCACGCTGATAGGTTCCGCCTTCAGTAATCATTACTTCACTTACATTACGTGGCGGGATCACCGGAGAATTCGTTACGATTGGTGCCAAACTTGGTGCAGCTGATGGTCCGCTAGACGGGACACGCGTTGGCGTCATACTCGGCACGGCTGTCGGCGTGACCGTTGGCTGAATCGTTGGCTTAACTGTTGGCAACTGAGTAGGCCGCACACTAGGAGCAACAGTCGGCCCACGCGTAGGGCGCATAGTGGGAACAACAGTTGGCTCACGTGTAGGTCTGATGCTAGGTACCGCAGTTGGTTTAATTGTTGGCACAAAAGTAGGTGATACAGTCGGTGCAGTCGGTGCAGCAGAAGGACGTGAGGTCGGTTGCGTTGGTTTTTCTGTTGGGACAAAAGTCGGTGCAGAAGGCGCAGCGCTTGGTCGCGAAGTAGGAGCAGTTGGAGTCGCTGTGGGTACTTCAGTTGGCACCTCTGTGGGCGGCACAGTGGGAAACTCTGTTGGTATGTCAGTCGGCGCCTCGGTGGGGGCCTCAGAAGGATCAACCATTACCATGGGCGCAGCGGTAGGATCAGCCGAAGGGATCTTCAATGATTCAGGTAACAATAATGATCCCTGCAGAACAAATCCTTTACTCCACCCCATTGCATAATCAACACCTACTATCCTCACATCAGGCAAATGATCGCCGTTGATATCTCCTACGCCACCGACAAGAATTCCAGCGCCTTCAATAATGACACCTTGTTCTGGAGATAAGCTATTGATATTTATCTTTTGGGGTAAGGTTCTATTTCCATAAAACAAATAGCTGGCAGGATCAATACCCCCTTTGGAATTGATCAAACGACTTGCAACAAAATCATCCAATCCATCGCCATTTACATCCCCTACGGCACTGAGTGAATATCCAAACCACAGCCCGGCAGAACTAATGATTTCAGTGACACCGGAATAAGTTCTCAAATCCAAAATCGCCGGCATAGATGGCCCGCCGCGGACGATATAAACACCACCAGAATTTTGATTGTTAGATTTAAACGCACCTAAAACCAAGTCACCATATCCATCTCCATTCAGATCTACACCCCCAACAGAGATGCCGAGACAGTCTACAGCGTCAATCCCCTCAATAACAAATCCCTGCGACGGTAATAATTTGGACAAATAAATATCTGCACCTAAATTTGATCCGCCACGAATGACATAAACAAGACCACTTTGTAGACCCGCACTATTTTTAGATAGCGGCGAGCCTATGACAAGATCAGGATAACCATCACCATCTACATCTCCAGCATCACCAACAGACCATCCTGTCCAGCCATTAGCATCGCCAAATATAGTAAAACCCTGTCGCATGTCAGCAAATCCGTGTTCATTACCAAAGAACACAAAAATTTTCCCTTTCCCGGGTAAAGCATAGGCAAAATCATTAAATCCATCACCATTAACGTCCCCCAAACTACTAGCGGAACGACCACCAATATCACGACTCACTGCAGGTGTGGATGAAAGCAAAGAATTGACATTCAAACGATTATTCGCCTGTTTAGACCCACCCATCAAAAAATAATTGGTACCAATGTCGGGCTGTGTCAGCAAAATATCGGACAACGTAGCTTGAGCATTATCCGTGGCAAATAAAAAAGGCAAAACGATTCTTAGCTGAGTCACCCTTTCATTGTTATAACCAATCACCCGTAATGACATGGTTGGTACTAGAGTTGGCTTTGCCGTTGGTGACAAACTAGGTACTAAAGAAGGCTTAGCTGTTGGTAGCAAACTGGGCATCACAGAAGGCTTGGCCGTCGGCGTTCTGCTGGGCGACACAGATGGATTCAATGTCGGTGATCGGCTTGGAAAAATGGATGGTACCGCAGTAGGACTGACTGTCGGTACGCGCGTCGGTGCAACGCTAGGCTTCACTGTCGGCTTTTTACTTGGATGCACCGTCGGCGATCCGCTCGGTTGACCTGTCGGTACCGACGATGGTTGTGCAGACGG
>CAZCIX010000005.1:0-68433 GCA_964498835.1 uncultured Burkholderiaceae bacterium
ACTAGGCTGCTGTTGTCCATTCGGTTTGCCACTAGGTGAACTCATGGCCTGAGCCGCGCCAATCGTCCCTGGAAGCACGATAGTCGGGCCACTGCCAGCGGCACCAGTAGGAGCAACCATACTTGGTGCAAACGCTACCGCAGCAGTACTAGGTTGCACACTGCCAAGGTCAATCGTAGGCGTAGTGACCGCAGCATTGCCGTTGCTCACGCCATGGGTGATGGCGGCTCCAGTGGCAGGTTCGTCATTTCCTTTTGTTTTTTCCGCCTCCTGTTCCTGATGTACAGTCTCTTTCTGATTAGGATCACTTCCGCCATCAATCGTAAAAATCGCAAAGATCAGGAACCCCAGCAGCACCAAGCCACCGAGGATGAAAAGCACCTTGACCTTCTTCGAGATCTTGGTAACGCCGGTCACCTGCCCTTTCAGCATCACATGATCGGATGTTTCAAACATCGTATTATTCGCCATCTCTGCTTACCCTTACCAGGAGAACCAACCTTTTTTCTTAGCCTTGTCGGATGTAATAACCACCTTCGTCTGCGCCCCATCAGTACCAGCTATTAGCACCGCCTTATCGAATAATTTGTCTACGATGTAATACAAATCCTTCACACGATAATTCACCACAGATGGTTTTCCTTCCTTGTCATACAACAGTAAGATCGGCATTTCGGTGGAGTGAATTGCTTCCGGCATTTGAATAAACACGCGAGTACCATCATTAAAAGCTCTCAGCGGTTTGATAGCTCCCAAGTCGGCATCGAACAAGTAATCGAAGTCGAGCTTATCGACCGACAACGCAGGCAGCTCGGACACCACAAGTTTTTCCTTGTCCGCCGCCGCCTTTTCTGCTACTTTCGCCGATGCCTCCCACTCATCTGCAATATCCTGAGGATAATAAAAACCGACGCGATTCAAGTAGTCTTTTTCGTTTGCGGTCGAGAGCAAGCGAATGTGATAAGTGCGCTTGTCCGTAGTGATAATCAGATTCGTGTCGAGACTGACATCCGTCGGCTTCACAACGACGTGTGTGATCTTCTTGCTGCCGCTTCCCGATTCCGCTTTCGAAATGATCCAGCGCACCTGGTCGCCGGCCAAAGGCTTACCGCTCGTGGTTTCCCCTGGCTCCAGTTCGATGTCACACGCGCGCAGCGGTGCGCATGTGACCGTTGGCAGGTACTGCCCGAACGGGAACAACACCTTGCCATCATCACTGATAATCGGCTTGGCTACGCCGGTCTGCTGCCATTTTCGCGCCTGTGCTACAGCCGCATCCTCAAGGGTGAGGTATTTCTCCGTCTGATTCGCCCCTACGGCCTGCCCGGCGACCAACAACATGCAAACAACAATCCCGAATACTTTATTCATCATTTCCCTAACCAGTTTTGCAATGAGAGGTTTGTTTAGAGCTGCTTTTCCCACGAATATTCCGTCACAAAAATCCCGGTCGGATTCGCCCGTATCGCGTCTTCCTTATCCAGAACCACGAAGTCATACGTGATAATCGCTTTCCAGCGCTCAGGCAGTCCGACGACTTCGCCGGACTGGCTGATCCTGCTCTCAGTCCACTCTATTTCCCAAGTGTTGCCAGCACGCGGAATTGCCAATGTCACCTCGGCTGATATAGTCTGCCGCGCAGCGAGGTCAAAGACTTGGCGTTCCTTATAATATTTGTCAAGCTGCTTCTTGACCTTGCTGTTCGCACCCACATGCGAATACACAGCATTGATCTTGCGCTTCATTTCCAACTTATCGCTGATGACGGCTCGCGAATTCTCGATCCACTCGATCATTGAGTTACGAATGATTCGCTTCGAGTCGATCTGATTGGTTCTGTCCACAACACCAACGCTGACAACATGACCGATCTTGTCGTAAGCGATGAAGTAAGGAATGAATTTACTTTGTGTGCTGTAGTAGCCGTTAAAGCCGATCGACACTGCCAGCAGAGCACACACGATCTGGAAAGCACGAATCCAATTCTGCCGGCTGACAGCCAAATTCATGTAGCGGTCGTCTGCTGCTTCCTTGTTCTCGATATATGGATTGCCCGATTTGGTAAAGGATTCTTTAGCTGAAACCTGTACTACACCTTCTGCGTCTTTGGATTTACGTTTAAACATTTATGTTTTATGCCTTTTTTATTCTAGTCTTGGATATGTTTAAGATCAATTTGAATACCCGCCGCCTGCGCCGCGTCAGATGGGACGAAACCTTGCAGATCGCGAATCTGGCTGTGTAGAGGAGCTTTATCCCTTCCGCCGCCGCTGACATTCTCCTTGCCCTGCCCTTGCGCCGGACCGACTTCAGCACCCGATGCGTTTCCGAGATTCGGCGACGATGTCTGCTCTGACGCCACTGCCGCACCAGTATCAGCTTGGACATCTGGTGGCGACGAAATTCCCACTCCCCCCATACTCACCGGCTTTTGACTTGACTCCCCAGTCGCTTGCGCACCGCTCGCTGGAACAGCGTCGGCAGACGAAGTTCCAGCTTGAGCACTGCCAGCCGGTGCCGCCTCTGCATTCGCTCTACCAGAGGCACCATGCATCGAGCCGCCGCGTCCCGCTTCGATCTGCGAAGCAATGCGGCCACCCGTCGATTCGGCCACTCGGTCCCCGAACGCCCTGCCGCCGCCAGCAACCGCGTCACCAATACCGCCCGTAGCCATCGCCATACCATGGCTGGCGACTTCGCCAGCGGCGTGCATCGCTGCGCCCATACCAGAAAGCCCATGATCTGCGGCCGAATTCAAGCCGGCTGACAACGCTTGGCTCAAACCGGCAGCGCCTGCTATTGCACCGCTCGCACCGCCCATAGTAGCCTTGCCTGCGCCCGCAGCTGCTGCACCAGCACCGGCTGCGGCAGCACCAAGCGTCAGCGCCGTAGAGGCGAGAGAGCCAGCGGTCATGCTCGGGCTGCCCGACATCATTGCGCTTGCCATCGAAGGGATCTGGATCGCCAGGTAGCCGTAGACGACGGCAACACCGAGCGCTTGCAAACAAGATTGAATCAGTTCATTTGAGTCGATCACGAGATCAGCTGTGATTACCTGGCCTACACCGACGATAAGATAGAGGATCATCAGTTTGACACCGGTACCCACCGCATATTGCAAATACTTTGTCGCGAAGTCGGTAGTCCAGCGGGAACCGCCAAAGCCTAGCAGGATGACGCCAGAGCCGATAGCGAGATAGCTCTCCACGAGCGTCACCAGTAACTGCGCAGCGACGAACAAGAACGCGAGCAGTGTGACAATCGCGATGAATGTGACCGGAAAAACAACGGCAATGGCGTCCAACATCCCTAGCTTTTTCATCGCACCGAAGCACGCAAGAGCCAACTCATAGCCGGTCTTGGCGATGCCATCTGGCGTGGTGTTGACGACACCACCTGCGTCCATACCAATTTTTGCGAACGAATTGATGATCGCAGGAATCCAAGTATCGGAAAACTTCAACAAGCTGTAAAAGAAACCGATTGTCAGAATCTTCTTGACGTTACTGATCGCAATTTCTTCAATCGTATTCTTGTCGAGCACATATATGACGCCCGACCAAGCGAAATCAACCGATACCAAAATCCAAAATAGCCGTTCGGCGACGACACGAATCTTAGCGTACCAAACAAACTGGAACGACTGGTACTTGTTGACCACCGGATCGAGGACTGCGAAGCCGCTTGATTGCGCTAGGGCGCCAAAAGAAATCGAAGCTAAGACAACTAGCAAAAGTACGAAGATCGCCATCCGAAACCAACGGCGCTTCCCGCTGCCAAGAACAATGGAGCCGTAGAACCCCAAGGAAGACGCACTTAGCGATTTAGAAAGCGGGTTGAACACGATAGGAAGCCCTATTTCTTAAGCTTTGGAGAGTCGGGAATTTGGTCGTACACCTTCGAGGCGTCCGCGCTGCCGCTGCCGGCACTCTTGGCCGGCGTCAAGTCAGATTTTTTATCGTCAGTCTTTGCGCAACCGAACAACGAACATGCAACAGTGAGGGCGATGAAGAAACGGGCCATGATTAAACTCCTGATTTATTTAAGACGAGCAGTCCCTACATCAAAGATTTTATCGTAGGTCGTGTTGCGTAAGTCCTTTTCGGCAACTTGCGATGCAATGTAGTCGGCCTGCGAGCGCGCCTGCGCCATTTGGAGCTGCCGGAGCTGCTGCATCTGACCAACCATAGCAATGCTGATCTGGTTACCTGCTTGCAAGGCCTGCATTTGTCCCGATGCGGTCTGCGACTTCGTCACCAGTTCGCTCATCATGCCTTGCTCGTTATTAAAATTCTCGGAATGCGCAGTTATAAGCGACAGTGCATTTTTTACAGAGTTTAGCGTGTTGCCGGACCAATCACGATAGCTCTGGCTGTAGTTCAAATTCGTGCCATACCCCGGATACATCTGTTTAAAACGCGAATCGACCGTAGACAAGCTGTAACTCATCTGTTGACCACCAACAACAATCTTTTGCAAATCACGGAACGCCTGTGACATGTTCTGATCCAGCCACAACTTTTGCGCAGCTTGGTCAAGCAACGAGCTGGGTGTCATCTGCTTAAGATTCTGGAGCATGGTTTGGTACTGATTGAACTGGTGGATCGTTTGCTGAGCCGACTCAACATAGGAAGCACCAAGCTGGAGATTATTCAGAATTTGCGTAGGTTCGGTGGCACCGATCACGGCACCAGCTTGAACATTGAGGGATACAGTCGAAACGATGACAGCCAGAACGAGCGAAAGCTGTTTGAACACACTGTTCTCCTTAATTGGTTTCACAGATTGGGAAATTAGCAGAAGACAGGACGAAGTTGTATTTCGCATTTCGCGTCATATCGTCCTGGGCCAATGCCAGGCGGTGCAAATCAGGATCGACTGTTGGGGGCAATTTACGACCCGGCATCTTTTGCCGCATCATGGCCACAGCGTCGATGGCTCCCTGCACTGATCTTTCCGCTATCTGAGTCAACGCACCGTAACCCATGTAGATGTTTTGCCCGAATATCGAAGGGAGACTTGTCAAGTCCAATGTGATCGTCGTATTCGATAATCCCTGACGCATGACAGAATAAATGGGGATTGTACCGCTCACCCAAGCAGTCCACCCCCCTGGGCCGAGGAAATACGGATGCTGTTTATCATCATCAAGCATAGCCACATACAAAATTCCAGGAAGCCCTTTGTCACCATCATTAATGATGATGTCAGCTTGAATATATGGAATAGTTCGGTTCACACAAAAAGCTCGAACATTCGCAACGCGGATGCTTGGGGCGGCTACGCTGTTGAGCTGAGCATGAACGGAGCCACAAACAAACAGAACAGCAAGCAGGAAGGATTGAAGAAGCATGAATTACACCCTCAACCTACGTACTGCACGTTTCGGCGCCTCGGCGAAAAGCATACCTTGACCAATATAGCAACCAGTGCCAACGGGAAGACCAGAACGAAACCAGCCAAGTGAGCCAAACGCTTGAGTAGCGGCGCCAAAATGATGATGAATACGGTGAAGATGGCCATGGTGAACTCCTTTATTTACGCCTTTATTATATCATAATAATACAATAAAAAAGTTATTTACTTATGCAAATAAATCGGCGCACGAGCAACCGATTCCCTTGTAATCAAGCAGCCTCCCGAAGTACCTGATCAAGCTCGTTGCCGTACCGTTCCAGCCCCGCCCACCCACGCATACGACCATTTATCCGTAACCATTCAGCAGGCCAGCGCAGCCCATACTTTTCCATGAGCTGCCGCGCTAGGATCACGTCTTCTTTGGAAGATGCGCCAACAAACGATAAGCAGATGGGACCAAGACCCAAGGTAAACAACCGCCGCCCAAGGGAAGACATGTAGTAATAGTCTCGCTTCTTAGTGGCATACGAAATCAGATCGATCTGGCGCTCATTCATCCCGATCAGTTTGTATTGCTCGTACATCGTTTCGATAGTACGTGCATCAGGATTCGGCAGCAAAATCTTGGTTTCACAACTTTGATATATAACATCGCGAATCGGACTTTTTCCAACGTCGGAAATTTCCTGCGTCGCAAACAGAACAGCGCAATTTGCTTTACGCATAACTTTCAGCCACTCTCTGATCTTGGCCTGGAACAATGGATGCGAGAGCATCAGCCAGGCTTCGTCCAGCACCAGAAGTACCGGTGAGCCATCAAGCTGACGCTCTATGCAACGGAATAGGTACAGCAGCACCGGAACGACATGCTTTTCGCCCATGTTCATTAAGTGCTCCATCTCGAACACCTGAAAGCGACCGAAGCGCAGATTGTCAGATGCCGCGTCTAGCATCGGATTGCCACCATCGAGCGTATAGTAGTGCAACGCCTCTTTCATACCATCGTGCTGTAGAGCAGCATGAAAGTGCGTCATCGTCCGCGAATCAGCATCCGACATAGCCAAGGAGTTCAGCGCCACGCGAATTAAGGTGCGATGCGACGGCTCAACCTTGAAGCCTTGCAGCTGGAGCAGTGTTTCAATGTAATCCTCAGCCCATATGCGTTCGTTTTGCTTATCAACCTTGGCCAATGGACAGAATGCATGGGCTTGGTATTCTCCGCCTATGTCGTAATAGGTTCCGCCCACCGCATTGCAAAGAACAAAGGACGAATAGCCCTTCTCGAACTTCATCACGCGCGCGCCCTTATAGCGCATGTGCTGGGCCATAATGAATTCCAACAAGGTCGATTTGCCGGCGCCGGTCGGGCCAAGGATAAGCGTGTGACCGACGTCGCCAACATGCAGCGACACGCGGAATGGTGCGTTACCGGTAGTGGCTGCGTAGAACAGCGGTGGACTGTTCTTCGGGTAGAACGGACAAGGGTTCTTTATAAGCCCAGGCCATGCCGCCGTCGTCGGAATGAGGTGCGAGAGGTTGAGTGAATGGATCATCGGTCGCCGCACGTTCTCGCGGCCATGCCCTGGCAAGCTGCCTAGGAATGCCTCAACAGAATTCACACCTTCACACCGCGTGACGAATCCCAAGTTGCGAATCAAGGTCATGCATTCGACAACGCTCTCCTCTAACTTGTCCTTGTCCTCGTCCATTAAGACAACGACGCTGGTGTAATGACCAAAACGCACCACACCAGACGCGGCTTCGGACATTGCGAGCTGGGCATCGTTAGTCATATCGGCAGCATCATGGTCAACTGATCCAGTACTGCTGTTCATGATCTGATCCTTCATGCCACGCACTTTTTGCTTCCAGCGCTTACGTAACTTGTCCAACAGATACTTTCCCTCTTCCGTTTCGAGAAAGATGAAACGGGTTGACCAGCGATAGGCAACCGGAATCATGTTCAGCGCACCCAGGATGCCAGGCACACTGGCCGAGGGGAAGCCTTCGATCGTGACCACACGAATGTGCTTACGGCCGATTTTAGGCGTATTGCCACCCGTAAAATCCTGGCTACCAATGATGGAATCGGCATAGACGCCAGGCTTCGGCTTGACGATATTTTGCGAAATTCCCGTCGCACAATAGTGGAGGTATCCAAGCAGATCATCCACCACCACCGTCGTGCCATCGACTTCGTTGACACGGTCGTGGCATCGCATCCGTGCGATGTCGTCAAAGATGGTACGAAGCTGGGCTTGCACTTCCGTGAGCGTCTGTTCGTACTTGAACAGCACATCCTCATGAATAGTGCGTGAAACCTTCGATACGTCATCGCTTTTCTCGTACATCATCGACTTGGCTTTGCTCTCAAGCCGGGACGGCGGGAGATAGGTCAGGACAATTGCGTAGAGGCTTTCATAGTGCCCCCCTTCCATATTGTATTGGCGACGGCGCTCTTCATCCATAATGCGAGCCACAGGAGAGAAAAAATCGCCCTCGTATGGATAGCCGACAGCGGAAGACCGGATGGCATCGATGTGCGTCATCCAGCCAGATCCGAAGCGGTTCATAACACCATTCAGACGCGCAGCGACCGTCTCAAGCTCTGCATTGGTCGCGGACTCAGTATCGGTCCCACGGTAATAGAAGCCAGAAACCAGCTCCCCACCCTTGCCGAGCAACACACCATCCGCAATCGGTGTGGCGTAACGCAACAGGTCTGCAAAGCCTTGCGCCGAATCGCGGTACTCCTTTTGCATACCGCCCTTGCCTGACCACAATGACAAAAGCACCGCGCCAAACACGCAGCAAAAACTCACAAACCAAATTCCCGTTGACATCCACACCTCCGAACTACGGGGTTACTTGAAATCTTTAATCGCTGGCAACGGCGCATCAAATCGACCGCGCGCAGGGTAAAAAGGCTTGTACTGCTTGGCCCGCAGCAATACCGGCCACATGTGGGGATCGGAAATTGCCATCTCACGCAGGCAGTAAATAGATGCAATCCACAAGACACCACCGATCGGCACACCCCACCAGATGCCGTAGCGCATGGTAATTAAGTAGCCAAGATACACGCTTAGCAACAAGCACAGAATTACCAGTGTCCGATCGCCACCCATGAACAACATTGGCCGTACAAGCGACTGGTGAATCGCAACCTTTGTCAGCGCCCCACGATGACTTGAACTCATAAAGTGCCGGCCCTATTAGCTACAGGCAGATTGTAGTGCGCCCATCTTCGCAGCGATCCAACCGACAAAAGCAGCTCCACCCAACAGAATTGAAATGCCCATGACGATGGTAACCAACTTCTTCGACATACCAGCAATCTCTTCACCCCACAAAAACGACGCACCGGCAGCGAAGAACGCGATGGTCGATATCGCCAGCGCAGCGGGACCACGCAGTGCAGTTGCGAAGCCGCACAACGGACCATCCCATGGCATGGCGCCAGTCGATTGAGCCGCTGCCAAGGAGCCGTAGATCAAACACCAGAAGCCAACCCAAAATTGGTCTGCAGTGATTTTCGGCTTTTTAAAAGAAAACCTTTTGTTGAAAGAGAATTTCATTTTGTGTAACTCCATGTGTAAAAATATTACATTGCCTCAAACAAATATTTGCTGTGATGCCGGTCATAGCCAGTCACCCGTAACACCTTCTTGACCAAACGCCGCCTCTGGCCAGTTGTCTCCTTTTCGATATAAACCAACACATTGATTGCCTTTGCGAGCGACCAAGGCCTTACTCGCTTGCCAGGATCTTCTTCGATCAAATCTTCGATACGTGGCAAACCATCTTCGGCAGAGTCTGCGTGGACCGTGCCTACGCCTCCAGGGTGTCCAGTGCCCCACGCCTTGACGAGAACATGGGCCTCAGGGCCACGAACCTCGCCAACGACGATGCGAACCGGACTGCGCCGCATCGTGTGACGCAGCAGGTACGTCATGTCGAAATCTTTGGTGGAAATAAAAGATTCCACATTAGGCGCTTTGCATTGCACCTCGTCCGTATCCTGAATCATCACAACACGATCCAGCGGCGTGCGTTTTGCAACGCCATCCAAAATCGCATTCAGCAAAGTTGTTTTACCAGAGCCAGTGCCACCGATTACCAAGATGTTCAGCTTTTCGTCAATCGCGTGGTGAATTGCTTGCATCTGCTCCCCGGTCATCGTGCCGTTCTCAACATACTCTTCGAGGGTGAAAATCGTCATTGGCTTCTTACGGATGTTGAAGCTCGCGTTCGTGGAAATTGGTGGCACAGAACCGGCGAAGCGGCTCCCGTCCAAAGGAAGCAAGCCTTCGATTATCGGCTGCTGCTGGTTCACAACCATCTTGAGTAACGCGGCAGTCGTGGTCATAACGCGCATAGCCTGCTCCGGCAGAATCGTAGCCTCTTCCCGTTCCATGCCTCGCCCAAACCGCTCGACCCAAATCGATCCATCTGAGTTGACCACCACCTCGGTAGTAGTACGCTCATCCAACGCGGCACATATGACTTGTCCTAAATCGCGGCGCAGTTGTACTTTCAGCCGCTCAGATCCCTCTTCCCGCATAGACGCAGCCGATCGGCCCAGCTCCATTACACCACCACTCATTGAACACCCTCATTGACTGAACTACGGCATATCAAAACAAAGAAATATGATTTTTTCAAAGTATAATGCTATTATAATATCAGTTGCAACAAGTTTTCTTTTGATTTCCAACGTCGGAAATTGCGGCGTGACTTTTCCGGGGAGTTATAGTTCTTATGAAACACACTGCTGTAGGCGTCACCTTCCTAGCGTCAATAATCATCACACCCGCTACGAATGCTGCTTTCACTGTTGACGAAGGCGCTACGCGTCAAACTACGCTTACAACCATGCAAATGATCCCTTCCTCAATGCAAACGCAAGAAATCATGTTGGATGTAATTTTCGTGCCACGTCGCTCGTGGATGGCGATTACAGGAAAGAATGCTCTCAAAGAATCGCTAGAAGAGATTAAACTGTCAAATGAAGTACGAATTACGACCTACCAAATGCAACCTGCCAGTTCGGCGATACAAAAGCTACGTGGCAACACCATTAAACAATGGCTGACTTCCAACGGCATTCCTCTATCTAGAATCACAGTCGTCGAGTCAATGGAACCCTATGCCGAAGACCCAAGCAACAACACCGCGACACTTACGCTCGTCCAACGCAAATCTCAGCCAGCACCACAGTATTCTGCATCAGCACAATACGCGAGCACACTGCAGCAGCGCCCTTCTCGTCCTTACCAGCAAGAACAGCCGCAGGTAACACCACCCTCGTATCAGCCTGCTGTGTGCGCCAAAGAAACAGAACAACGAAGTGCGCAATTCATCAATGATGACAAAGTGCGCTTGACCCTCGCACAAAAAATCATCTCGATGGCACAGAACAAGCTGGTCAAGCCTGAAGATGCGCTAAAGATGCTCTCTGAAATTCTGAAAATGCAGGAGGGAACCACAATGCCGACGACACTTTCGTCTGCCACAGAAAACGCGGCAATCACGGACTTGCCGCGCACCTGGACACTCGACAATAAAAAAACCTTGCGCGAAAACATAGAAGAATGGGCACGCATCGCCAAATGGGAGTTGCTGGACTGGCGCTCTACTACAATCTTTGAATTTCCCTATGCAACCCTTAACGGCACATTTCTCGATGTACTTGGCCAACTAGCAAAGGGAGTACCATCACTCGATTTTAATGCTAACCGCTCTACAAAATCTCTCACGGTTATTGATGCTGGTAAGTGAGTAGAGACTCCACTACAAAATTCAGTCCTTTTAGTTTTTGCTTGATGCGTTCATTATCCTAGATACAACTTCCGTCAATAGTCGGCTGCTATTTCTGCTCAGAGAAAGGAAAATAAACGGGATGAACCCCGTCCTACTATAAGCAGAGACACTTTACCGATGAATCACAACCAGGCGTTTGGGAAAGCGCTACGAGAACAGCGAACAGCAAAAAAGCTTTCACAGGACGCACTAGCATACGACGCAGGCCTAGACCGCACTTACATCTCAGTCTTAGAGTTAGGCACGAAATCCCCTACTCTCGATACAATCTTTACTCTTTGCATCGCCCTCAATTGTTCCCTCTCAATTCTGGCACAACGAACCGAAGAAATTCTTGCTTCGTCATCGTCAAATGACTGATGCTGATAAGTCGCTCCAAAACGAAGAATAAATGAGAACCCCTATCCATTCAACAAATCAATGATTCTTGTACGCTGCCAACGCCTTACGTACTTGTTGCATCACGCCGCGCCAACCCTCGCTTCTGTTCTGCCTAAATATCCGCATGGACGGATACCACGGGCTATCAGTCCTCTCATGCAGCCATCGCCAATCGCTGTTAATCGAAATCAGTAGCCACACTTCTTTACCAAGCGATCCAGCGAGGTGTGCTACTCCTGTGTCAACCGTTATTACCAAATCCATGCACTCAATGAGCGCTCCAGTATCCGCAAAATCTTTCAGCTCATCGCCAAAGTACCTGTAACCGCGCTTGGCAAGCTCGCCAGCATCAGACTCACGCACTTCCTTCTGAATGCTAAATGTCTCAAAAAAGCTATCTAATTCAATGAAATCTGCAAGCTGGATAGAGCGTTGTGCATCCATCCAGTATTCGGCCCTACCCGACCATGCTACGCCAATCCGTGGCCGCTGCCGCTGACCTACCAAGCCCTCCCACTGTGTGCGCCGTTCGACCGGCACTTGGAAGCAGCCATCCGCAGATGGGATCGTGTTCAATTCCAGCTCTAAGATGTGCGGCAAGCTCAATAGCGGAACCTGAAAATCGACCAAACCAGGATCATCATACTTACGAATGAGTCGCGCGTATTGAGAAAGTGGAGCCATAACAGGCAATAGGCTTTCATGCACTTCAAACACGATTTCACAATTTTTATCCTTCAACGGCTTCAGCAATCGGCAAAACTGAATGCAGTCTCCTAAACCTTGTTCCTGATGAACCAGGATGGTCCGGCCTGCTATTCTGAGCTGGCGAGTTAACGCCGGTATATCCTTGTGTCTCTGCATTCCGCTCATGGTTGTAGCCCAGCGCGCCTCATATCGAGACCAACCCTCTTTGAAATAACCAAATTTCAGCAGCAGCTTTCCATAACTAAAGTTGCATGTGGCATCGCGTGGCGACCTTTTTAATGCCATTTTATAAAACAGCATAGCCTCTTCGTAACGATCCAGACATGCTAGAGCACCTGCGAGATTTCCAGCTGCATTTTCATGATCGGGATCGAGCCGTAATGCTGTTCTGAAGGCTTCAGCAGCTCCTTCGTAGTCCAGTAACGCAAAAAGTCCTGATCCACGGGCGTTGTGGGCATTTGCGTCGTTCTGATTGACTTGCAATGCACGCTCACTCCACTGCACGGCTTCTTGGTTTCTATGTAGCAGTCGATACAGAACCGCAAGGTTCGTCAAAGCAGCTCCAAGATTAGGGTTGACATCAATCGCTGCGAGCAAAAGGCGTTCCGCGCGTCCAGCTAGGCCTTGTCTCAGTGCTATCGTTCCTAAGTCACACAGCGCGTAGTCGATGGCCCACCCTTTGCTCAAAGCGACACCGTACATCTCTGCTGCCTCATCCAACAGGCCGGCAGCTTGCTTCTGACGCGCGGCCTGAAAATGCTCGTTACACAGGGCGTTTTCCGCTTGTATTTCATCCTCAGTCATCTTGTCCTGCTTTCCCATCATCACCCTATCAGTACCACACTTTCACATAGCCGTTACCATTGGCGTTACCTGCGGAAGTACCACCAGTCGAACAGCTCGGCCCTGCCCCATTGCCACCGTAACCACCCGCAAAACCGCCATCACCAGCACCACCACCTACATTACCCCGAGTACCCCCTCCGCCACCACCACCGCCTGAGTAGTTACCAGACGTGCCACAGCTACCACCCGATGTGCCTGCTGTGCCAGAATTGCCACCTACACCACCGCAAGAAAGGCCGGCATTGTACGACATCGCACCTCCTGTTCCGGCTATACCAGGATTGCCAGTGCCTGACGGGCCGCCAGCACTGCCACCACCACCACCGTACGAGTTATCAGCCGCACCATTAGCTCCGGCACCTCCATTAGCACCACTATTGCCGGCACCACCACCTCCCCCCCCTCCTGCTAAAGAACTCCAATCCCCACCAGCACCACCAGCACCACCACCACCAACACCACCTGAATTAACACCTTTACCCGCAGCACCTCCGCCGCTCGGCGCAACACCACCTAAAGCACCAGCACTTCCAGAACCGCCACCGCCACCACCACCGCACGCGGACGCAACAACCGTACCATTGACAATTAAAGCGCTTCCACCGCCGCCGACTCCTCCACTACCGCCCTTGCTTTGCCCTGAAGGGGCGATTCCTCCCCCAGCTCCCCCAGAACCACCACAGTATCCCATCGGAGTGGCCCCACACGATGTGTAGGAACCATTGGACATAGCGCCCGAACCTACAGACCCAATAGCATAGTTTAATGTGATAGTTTGACCGGCAGGGAATAACAAATATTGAGTATTGACCTGGCCGCCACTTCCCGATCCACCGTTTGTGCCACCGCCGGTCCCACCACCAGCTCCTGCGATTTGCACCTTCAAACAGTTGATTGTCGATGGTAGGTTAAAACTCCCTGTACCAGCAGTAGAGATCGTTTGCGAGTTTAAGAACAACCGCGTGTTATCACACGGCAAATTGGTTAGCGTTCCGTTAAAGTTACTGCCACTACTACCAGAGCTGGCCGGCGGGAAGTAAATGTACGCAGCATTAGAACCCGGCGTTACCACGACAGGCGCTGCATGCACGAAGGCAACAGCTGCTAGCAACAGCGTCACTCCTAGGCTTCGAATCCAGTTTTTCATCCTATCGATT
Organism: uncultured Burkholderiaceae bacterium; assembly: GCA_964498835.1. Classification (GTDB taxonomy): domain Bacteria; phylum Pseudomonadota; class Gammaproteobacteria; order Burkholderiales; family Burkholderiaceae_D; genus JAGKXB01. Next base: position 14,274 of record CAZCIX010000005.1, read on the forward strand.
CCTTATTTGCGTTGTTGAGTTACTAGCTTTTGCAGCTCGATTTTTTCTTCGACTGTAGTCACTACCGCCAAAGAACTGAGCGCGTCCACTAGGTCGTCGCTAATGAGCCTCTTGAGCGACTTCACCATTGGCAAAGCAAAATCGACTTCGGTCGAAACAATGTCGTGCTCCAGCTTCGAAAGCTTTTGCTGACCATCGTCGCCCGATGCGCTACTCACGATGGCCTGCACGACTTGCTGGTTTGTGCAGTCAACAAATTCACTCGCCAGATGGTTTTTGCCGGTATCACCTTTGTCACGTACCAAAGCCTGCGCTACGACTCCACGCAGTAAGTACGCGAGCGTTTGCATATCAGCTTGACTATCGGACAAATAAGCCAACATCTTGCGAATAGCAGTCACCGCAGTAGGAGCATGCATACTTGCCAAAACTAAGTGTCCAGACTCTGTTGCCCTCATCGCAGCCTTCATCGTTTCCGCGTCGCGGATTTCGCCGATCAAGATTACATCTGGAACGAAGCGCAAAGCGTCACGCACACCGTCTGCGAACGTGTTCACGTCAATACCTAGTTCCCGCTGATTAATGATGCATTTCTTCCGCTCATGCATAAATTCCACAGGGTCTTCGATGGTCAAGATGTTGCCAAAGCGATTTTCATTCAATTCATTGACCATCGCCGCAAGCGTTGTGCTTTTGCCTGATCCAGTCGGCCCGGTAACGATAATCATGCCCCGGTGCGCCGCATTCAACATGCGTTCGACTTGGAACGGCAGCCCGAGCGATTCGATGGACTTTGGCACTTCCGATAGCGGCCGGATGACCAAGCCGATAGCCTCGCCCATCTGTTGTTTCTGTACTGTCACACGGACACGGTACGTAACCGCCTCACCGTCCACCAGATCCGACAGATTCATGGCTGGATGCAGCGAACCGAGCTTGTGAAGGTTATCACGCCACTGAAGCCCGTCCTTTTTCCTAGGGTTCTGCTCTTCTTCGCCGACGAAAATTCCATTCAAAAAAGCCACGATCTGCGAATGCTGGGCTTCAACGGGTTGATCTTCAATGCGAGCCTCCACCCACTTGTATGGCGACTGACGCAGCATGATTGACATCCCCGATGCGATATGAATGTCCGTAAACGGCACGCCCGCCGATAGCAGCCTGAATACGATGTCACTCAACTTGAGTGCTGGTTGATTTTGCATTTGATCAATAATTTCCATACGCTACGCACTCAATTAATAAAATCGCTAAGGTTCACCGCCCACGTCTTGCCGCAGGCCTGTTTCATCGTACCGTTGTACTTGCATGTGCCGTAGTCCGCGCCGGCCGGTACATAGCCTCCCGTTGCACCCAAAGCGTCACGCCCGGCCTTCAGTTCCGCAGCCGCCCGTTTCGGGTCGCCATTAAAGGACACGCTGCCACTTGTCATTACATTGCCGTCACTCACTGGGGCGAACACAACCAGCATTTCGTCACCGCCAGTGGGGACCGGCACTGCATCAGTGCTCACCACTTGACGCACAATCGCCACATGGCGACCACCGTACAGGTCGACGCTCGAACTACTAGGCCAGAGGCCTTTCGCCCGCAGCAGCGTGCCATCGAAGGCGCATGTGCGCTTCGTCGTGTTTGTAGCAACCGTACCACCCGAACCATCAGCAGCGACATTCAGTAGGCAGTGAATCGCCGCCTTTGACGTATCACCGCCCATCGCGGCCTCGATGTCCGAACGGTTCGCGACGAAATACTGTGACGCCAGCGTTTGGAAGCTCACAATCTCTTCAGCCTTCACATGTCCCTGCGTCTGGTCGTCTCCGCGCGTTTGCAGCGCAATCACCGCCGTCAGCGCACCGAGCGCAAGGCCAATTGCGATCATTGTTTCAAGAACGGTGAAACCAGCTTGTTTTCGTAGTTTTTTCATCACTGACATTGCCCAGCCTTGCTTGTATCCGACGCACTTCCAACCACAAGATAGCTATTACCATTCAATGATGTCGTGACCATCGACGCTCCATTTTGGATCGCAAGCTGTTGAGCAATGCCCGCTGCGCGCTCGTCCATAGGCGTACATGCGACCCAAGTATTGTCACTCGCCACTACTACTTTCCAATTCAATGGCATATCCACGTTCCTAGCACCTGGCGGGACGCCGTTCGCCGTCTTGATCGAGTCCCAAGTCAGCGTCGCACTACCTGCCGAATAACCCTGCATATATTGACTTGCTGCGTACATGAACACCCGGTACTGATCGACCTGTGCGCTCGCTCCAATGACCGTATCGGGTGTTTCTGAAGCCCTGAGCCTTTCTGTGCTGGACATCGCAGTCACCATCAATACAATCAGGGCCAAAAAGAACGTGAGCTGCATCCTTACAATCTCCCCGGCAAACTCATTTGGCTGCGAATTTGATTCCTTTGATACAGTACCTCGTTGGCCAACTGCACCAATTGACCGCTGCGAATAATGTTGGCGACCTGCGGAGTACTATTGTCGCAAGTCAACATGTCGACCATGAATCGTTCATTTTCGATCTTCTGATGCACCACCACGCGCAGAACGGCCGCGATGCTGGCCGCGTACTCGCGTCCGACGAGCTGGAAGAAGCTATCAATGCTCGTGATGATGTCCGAACCAAAGCCAGTGCTGATGACCAGGAAACCATTGCTGGCTGCGCGCAACATTGCCCGCGCCGTATCTGCGTCACGAATTTCGCCGACATACAAAATGACGCTTGTGCCTGTCGGCTGACTGCGCAGGACGCCACGCATGGATTCGGTCCAATCCGCTGCGTTATCTCCAGCCACCCACGTCTGCGTACAGTAGCCCTTACCATGCCATCCGTTCAACGGCAACTCGGGCGGATCTTCGACCGAGTACGCTACCCCGCCGTATTCCGTCAGACGACTTACGACGATGGCTGAGGCGGTCGTTGTCTTGCCCGATCCCGGTGCGCCTGCAATATGGATTAATCCACCGCCACGTAAATACTGTGACATTAAAATGGCTTTGTACGGCGCAGCCATTGGTAATGGCAGTGTATTCAAACTAGGCGGTTTCGACTGCATTTTCCTGAGCCGAAACCAAGTACCATCCACCGCCTGTTTATCTTTTCTGCCACGCCAGAACATTCCATTGTTTTCCACCATGAAATCCGCCCTATCGATTCCATTGATTTTCTCCAGCAATTCCATCACAAGCGTCAACTCTCCTTCTTCCACCTGATACGGAGCCCCATCGCGGTAAGCGATAGAATTTTTAGGCTGGTTCTGCTTGATGTGGATATCACTGAAAGCATCTATTTCTATCTTTACTTCTCTCAAATTGGTCATGTTCTCATCTAACTTTTAATGCCTGTTCTCGCAACCACCACTTAGTAATATCAAGTGACGGCCCTCGCCTCGCTTAATGGAACTGCATGACGATCTGTGGATTAGTAGTGGCACAACCTGTGGTTAACGCCGCGATGTCAGGCGTTGCGCCAGCACTGGCCTTATAGACGCTGCCGCCACCAGCCAAACCATTCGTTGTCGTCATCGAAGTGCTTGCACCAATTCGCACGATGTCAGCCTTGCTAACAATCCCTTTGGCAAAGGTCGAGCAATCTGCCGAGGTAATCGGATTAGTCGCGCCACCAAAGGTCATCACGAAAGTCGGGGCAGTGCCTGCGGTCGATGCATTGCCAACGAAGTTGACAACGTTACCGTATGGATCGCGGATATTCGTACCATCATAAGTGAACGGTGCATCCACCACGGAAAGTCCATTAACCACAGCAGTAGTCACTGCATTGAAAGACCCACTCGATGCTAGGTTGTCATGTACAACCGTCACCATGTTCGATGCAGTAGTAACGGCATCTTTGACGTTTGATTTGTTGCCGGCCTTGGTGCTATTACTCAGCACTAGTGCTAGGCCTGCCAATGCCAAGCCGATAACGATTAAAGCTTCGATTACGGTAAAGCCTTTTTGATTTTTGATGATACGTAAATACTTCATTGTTCAACTCCTAAGTTAAGGAAACTAAAAAAGACTCTTCCGTGACAATCACAGTTGAGTACCTGACAAAGCGATGTCGGTCATCGATTTGTAAATCCAATAGAGCATGTACACTACAGCCAACATTAGGGCATTGCCCAAGATATAGTTGAACAAACGCGTCACCAACGCTTGCACCCGTGTAACCATCTGCTCTGCAATAGTCATGTAAGCCTTTTCCGTGTCGCCAGACATCGCGTACACGTCTATAATCCAGTGGAACCGCTGAGGCACAATCGCCAGTTCGCATAAGGCTTCTTCAGCACGACGTCCACGCTTCATCGCTTCAAGAACACGGCTGCATTGATCGCGCATATAGGGTGTCGCTGTCTCTTGCATGCTCTTGACAGCATCGTTAAATGCCGTGCCAGCACCGATGTAGCCAGCAAGCGATGTGAGGAACGAAGCGCCTGACATCGCCGCCATGACATTGAATGGGAATACCCGGCGGTCGAAGATATCGCGGATCGAACCGGTCCAGTTCGGAGCCACGAACACCAAGCCTGCGATCACAGCGACCACAAACAGGCCGATGCCGCCACCGATTACGAAAACGTGGTCAGCAATTGTGCCGAGCAATTGCGCCTCTTCGGGCCAGATTGTGCGCGGGCGCGACTTTTCAAACTGCGGCAAGATTTTTAAAGCCATAAAAAACAAGAGGCCAATCAACCCAAGCAGGTAGCCGCCCGGCTTGCGCAACGCATTCTTGACCGATGACTTCAAAATTCCTTTTGTAGAAATTAGCTTTGCCGCGTTACGCAAGCCATCCTCAATCCGGCCAGCCGTATCACCCGCCTGAATCAGCATCGCTTCGTCATCCGGCACCATTCCACTCAGCTCAGTCCCAAGGGTGCGGCGCTGCATGGCTCCCTTCGAAGCACCAGCACCTCTCAATCGCAACAAAACGATCCGTACCAGCGGAGCTAATGGATGCTGCGTTTTATTAAACGTCTTCGACATCTTCTCCAAGGCGTCGAATATTGGCAGGCCGTCGCCCGCAACTTTAGCCAGTGCCAAATACCAATCCTGCCGCACACCCTCAGTGATCGCGAACTTTTGAATGATTGTCAGTTTCATGCAGACCTCAGAATTTCAACGACGGTGGCAAATCATTTGTCGGGATACTTGGCACATAAGTGCTCATTGGCTGGTTAGCTACCACTAACTTCCCAACCCTGATTTCGATGTGCGTCGGATCGAGCTGGCCATCCTTCATTTTCTCGATAGCATGTGCCACCATGCTAACTCCATAGCCTCCGATATCCAGGTCCGAGGCAGCCGATACCCAATATTGACGCGCACCACGTAAATCACCTTCTGCCAGCAAAGCAAGGTATTGCTCATCCGGCACAAGCACTTCGGCACACAGCGTCCGACCGACGATTCCCGTACCGCCGCAATGCTCACAGCCATCACCGCATGCGCGAACGTTATCTAATTCGAGATCCGCCACCCGACAAACGCGCTCGAAAGTCTTGTGACGCACCCTGCCTAAGTTGTATGCCTCGGTAATCGGGATGGAACATTCTTGGCACAGCACCGGCACCAGACGCTGGCAGATAATTCCACTAATAAAACCCTCCATGTACAGAACGCTCTCAGGCATACCGATTTCCCTCAGGCGAGGAAATACCATATCAGCCTTATTGACGTGTAGCGTGGACAGTACCTTTCGACCTGCAAGGGCCAAGGTCTTTACGCTATCTGCACTATCACGGTCGCGGATTTCGCCAACCATTCCAACATCCGGGTCTTGGCGCAAAGTACCTTTCACGAATGCATTGAAGATCGAGCCATTTCCGTCTTCCTCCAAACCTTTTCGGCCATGTGGAATTCCAGACTGGCACGCACGAGGCATGATGTATTCCACTGGGTCTTCAATCGTAATCACCTTGATCGAGTCGCCGTGCAGCTCATAGATGCGTGCGATCATGGCTTGCATCGTCGTCGATTTGCCGCTGTTCGTCGGCCCCGTCAGAATGACCATACCTTGTGAACCAATAAGCATCTCTTCGATATAAGACACCTGTGCATCCGTATAGCTGAAGTCTTCAAGGCGACGGGTCGAGCTGCCATCCATTACCAGCACACGAATTACGGCGTGAAAATTACCGAACGGGTGAATCGGGGCTGACGAAAAACGCAACTGCACATGCGTGCAGTCCTTCGTTTCGTACTCAATAACCGTGCTCTTGAGCGTTTTTTCGTCCCATGAAATGCCCTTATTATCACCATCTGCGTGAACGCTATAAAGAACATTACAGATGTCAGTTGCTGTCGTCATGGCGATGCTCGGCTGCTCGACTCGACGACCGTTAATCCTGTAGAAAACCTGAGCAAACGATTCGCGAGTCTCAATGTGGATGTCACTCGCCCCTGCTGAAACTGCGGCTTCTACAATCTTCCAGGCCGCCTCTTCCACATCAGTCTGCTCGCTGGCATCTTCCTTACGATTCGACTCATGCACACTTTTGATGACCTCACGACTCGCTGCGCGACGTTGCACGCTCCTGAACCCAGCGTCATTCACTCTGCGCAGAAGGTCGAACTGGAGATGCGAATCAACCGCATCTTCGGCGACCAGTAGCAACGCTACCTTATCGCTACCGCCCAAAAGCGCGAAACCTTCGTTGAAACCAGAAGGGATATTGATTGAACTGAATTGCAGATAGCGGCCCTGTGACAACTCCTTGACATCACGGATCACTTCGATGCGCTGGGCACGAGGCTTAATATCAACAACGCGTACACTCGGCACAGTCGGTTTAGCCTTCACATCTTCACCAATGAGTAAACCTTTCAGCTTAGCCAAACTAGGGGCGGTTCTACTAAACATTTTCATACTTCATTCCCTATTCGATAACGAACACGTACTCGCCATCTAAATCAAAACTTGAGGCCATCGGCTGATATTTTATGTTCGTCAAACGTATAGGCCAATCAGACATCAAACGCGTAATTTCTGCTACTTGCAGCAGCGCTGTAGAACCTTGTATTGTCATGTGCCATTTTCCGATGTGACCGATTACTTCAGACTCTTTTACGCCTTTTATGCCTTCCACTGTTACTGGCTGCGCAGGCGTCAAGGCGAAGCCTTGTACTTGTGCATTAAACTTACTATGAATTAAAAAAGCTAATTCTTCGATATTGGCTGTATTAACCTTCGGCAGCACATCACGTGTCCCCTTAATATGGAAACTCGATATGGCCTTCAAATCACTCGATAGAGTGCGTTCTACGCTTGGAAGTCGAAGCTTATCTGCAGCATTTGTGAATTTTCCACCACCAAGCCACTCTACTTTGCAAACGTCCGCGCCACATTCATATGATTGTTGCTTATAACCGTACATGCTAGGTGGAAGGGATTTCCTTACTTTGCTCATTGCACCCCACACTAGTGCAGGATTCACTCGCTCTCTTAGTGCTACTTTCGCTGACGCAAGCTTAGTAGATAGATTGTTCAATGCTTGCTGCTGCTGGTTATAAGCTCTTTCTTGATCCAATTTTTCAGCCAACAAACGCTTTGCTGCCTCTTGCAGCGATAAACGATCTCTTTCTTTTCGCTCCTGCATTTCCTTGTAGGTCTTCGCACCCCACCCGAGCAACATTACCCCGAATACGATACTACCCATCACAACTACGCGTGCAATGGAAATACCATTCTTGACAAGCAAGGCGCGAGCGAGCTGCTTTTTACTTAGGCTCTTTGATTCCAGTTCTTGTTCAAGCACGTTCAGTACATCCTGAACAGTTGCCTTTGCTCCAGACAGTTCGCCAATAATGTCAGCGTTCGCGAAAAGATTCGACCAGTCCTTAGCTTTGTTCCGTGCCTCGCTAGTAGGCAAAACCTCATCGTATCCAACTACCGGCATACCTTCACTAATCGCGCAAATCCAACTCATCTCTTCGCTGATCGGGCAATATACGACAGCATTAGGTTCGACCATTGCGACCAGCAGCGCACCCGCATAAAGCCTACCAGCACCTGCTGCATGGAACCCAAGCCAATCACCTGCCTCAGTCGAAACAAAGACCATATTTTGTTTAAATCTGCTCTTTTTTGCTACGCGAATCTCACCCTTGTTTTTTGGCAAAAGCCATTCAACACCAAGCGCAACAATCCAATTCCCAAATTGCATCTGCATTGCTTATTTCCCCAACTTCGTGTCTTTTGGGATTTCGATTGCTGGAACAATCACTGATGGCACGGATGGCAAGAGAATATCTGGCACAGGCTGCTGGATAGCAGCCCCAGGTATACCTGCTATAACCGGACCGGCAAACTCAAGAGGAACAGCGACCATCCTCTTACCTTTGGCAATAGCAACAAAAACCTGTTTCGGCGCAATGGAACTGACAACCACACCAGGTCGAATAACCTCGCCCTCACGGTAGTGTCCAACGATTCCATTCGGTAGTTGAAGACGCGCCACACGTTCGCTACCGATGGTAACGGATACAACGACAGGCATACCAATCAATGAAGTGCCGGCCAAGGCTCGTAACACGTCCTGAAGCTCCTTTTGTTTCTTCACCAAATCGATTTGAGCATCCAATACTGCTTTACGATCCTCCACAGTCTGAGACTGTGCCGAGTCAAAGTTGATTGCAATCAAAAACGCAAATGAGACAATAGTTTTAAATGTCTTCATTCTTTACTCCGGTATTGACCTGTACAACGATGACCGTCAATTGACGAGACTTGGTAGCCGCTTTCGAGTAACCTGCTACATGGAATGCTGAATCTACGCCATCTCTTTGCTCACCGTAGCCAAATAACACGATCGCTTGGCCATCACGCAAAAAAGCGTGGCCTGGCAGTGACTTCGATGCTATTTGCGGATGCTGCGTACCATCGGAGTCAATCGTCTGTGACGTCAGTGAAGAAAGGTTTAACTGGTAAGCAAGAGAAATACGGTTATCGCCAAGGATGAGAGGGACAAAGTTGGCTGTAAATCCAACCACTTTTGTGCTTTGTGTCGAAGTTACAATAGAACCTTGATTTCCGTTCTGTGGAACAATTGATGTGCCGCTTTTATAGTTAATTTCATCTGCGACTTGCATAGGTGCAGGCTGACCATTCACTGCTAATGTTTGTGCTTGCTGTTGCAACGACACTTTGCCAAATTGGCTGAGAGCTTGCGCAACCAACGATGAGCCGTTCCACTTGCTGGTTGGGTCCTTTGACGTAAGTGTAATAACACCGGGAGTTGATGTACCAGCCGTCAGTGACGTCGGCCCGACAATTGAACCACCAAGCTTGTTGACTTGATTGTACAAAAGGTTCATGTTGAATCCGCCTGAAAGTTGCTCGTTAAGTGTCACTGTCATAACTTTGGCGTCAATCAAAATATTTTGGGCAAACCGCTCATTGATCGAGCGAACGTATCGAACTACACGTTCCATCACTGCTGGGCGAGCTGTCACCGTCACTCCACCCAACTCCTGGTTAGCGATCACACTTCCATCAATTGAGGTTGCACTTTGCATAGGTGTGGTCGCTGCGCCAACTTGGGTACCACCAACACCTGACTGTTGCGGTTGCGCGGTGACTTGTATGCTGTTGCTAGCATTACGTTTACCATCTGCAAGAATTGTGTTGATCCCAGCCATGATTGAAGTCCATGGATCAATAGTCTGGTTTTGCGACACTTGGACATTACCCGCGCTAGATCCACCGTTACTAGACCCACTACCCCCCACTACACCGCTGGAAGCCCCGCCACCAGTAACGCCTGCTAATGAAATACTGGCTGTCACCGTCTTAGCACCGGCAGGCACGTCCACCGGAATAAAACGCGTTTCGTAGCGGAAAAACTCGACCGATCGCATTGCTACGTTATAGCGCCAGGAGACATTTGACTTCCCGGCAATCTCATCAAAAAGACCGCGATTTGTACCAGAATACTCTAGAGCAACATTACCTGACAGTGTCACATCGTTACCACCTTGCTGAATGCCACGAGTCATATCTGAGATTTCTGCCGTGCGAATAGCGATACCAGATGCTAGGGAAATATCATCAAGCGTTTGTACAAGAGACTGGCTCCCTTTAGTAACATAAGAAATTTTTTGGCCAAACACTGAGGGCAATTGATTAGACTTAATTACGACTTCCTCGCCAGCAATGCGAGGTTTGCTTGTACGAATTACACTACCGTTTACAGAATTGTTTTCGACCAACGCTCGGATTGCCTCGGCTGTATTACGGTCTTGATCAATCTTCGTTTCGGACTGCTGAATTGCTGCGCAACCGGATAAAGCTACTAAAACTAATGGAAATACTATGTTATTAATCATTCTTAATCTCGCTAGAAAGCACTTCCATGACGTTGTTTCCGTCGCTTACACGTAATCGCACTGGTTTACCCTCAATGCGTAAAATTGTAATGACCTCGGAGATGGCAGCCACGACATCCTTTTTATCTTTCAGATCCACAACACTGATTGCTTTCCATGACACCGGTGGGTACCAAATGAGCGTCCAACCTGCACTTTTTGCCCACGCATCAAGCGCCAAATGAATAGGTACGTCCTTCTCGATAACAAACTTCGGTACTTCTTTCGGCATAATTTTGAATGGTGCCGTAGCTGTCACGACGACCGACTGGGTGTGGTTGTCTACTACTTTCAAGTCTGCTAGTACAATAGAAGGCATCAGTAGCACCCCTCCTATCACTATCGCTTTCATCTTCTTGCTCCCTGACATAAACGTTCCCTTTTCCAACGTCGGAAATCCCAGCAGATAGTGCGCTGACCACGATTAATAATATTATAATATAACAAAACAATAAAAATTATACGATTTTTTTATATTACTTTAAATTAACATCATTCAGTTTTTGAACGCACATAACTTAACGTCTATAGACAGCACCGCGATGTAGCAACTATGAACTGGGTGGGCACACCATATAGTCAACAACAGTCACTTTATTCTTTTGTGTTTTTTCCAACGTCGGAAAAATTAGTGCTCTTCTCTTGATAATACGCGTCATCAGAGAAACTATGCTTGAGACATAACTTCTTCAATGACATCTCCGCAGCTGCTTCTTTTAAAAAACAATAATCTATTATTCACAAATCGTTATTTAATTGTCTATTTTCTTTCAGAAATAAACTCTACTACGTTATGTTGCTAATAGTGGGGGTGGGTCATTTTTTACGCTAGCTTCTGCTAACCGACGTAATGTAGGTGGCAACATCGCCAAGCCCTGTTCGTTCATTTTCTCAATTGAAATTGAATCTTGCTGTGCTTTAATCATTGCCAGCATTTCTGTGTTTCGCTGCTGACTCTCACGCGCGGCTAGTACAGATAGTCCAAAATTAGGAAAGAACTTTCCATCACCTACAGCCCTAACCAACGACCGAGCAAGAGGCACCATTCCTGCCATGATTTTTCCGGCTCGATTGTAACCTTCCAACTCATCTAGCACAGCTTGGCGGCTAGTGTGAGCGCAACCAGCAAGAAGGTCTTCGAGGACTGCTCGTTCTTGCTTAGTCGTTTTTGAAGGAAATACCAATTCGATACTACTACGACTACTTGTATCTAAATCTTTAAGGGCATCCATTTGTGGTAGTGGTCTATGGAAGTCTGTTGAAGTCTCTGTATTACTGATCTGTTGCTTAGCAAGTTCTATGATATTCGTCATGTGAGAATCAAGAACTACGTCAGTGTCTGTTCCATGAAACTCTTTAGACGGAGTTACCATAGCTGTACTTTGCGTATTTATTAGAGCATTACAAGCTGTATTTCCTGTAAATACGGTATCTTTGGTTACGAGAAATGCATTATCTAAATTTACAGTAACTGCGTTAGGCGTACTTACAGGAAGTGGGGATGGAGCGTTTATAGGAAAATTTGTTTTAACACCGCCCATTTGTCCGCCATTTTGAGCTGAATCTGGTGGATTTTGGACGGTCAGTAGATTGTCGAGAGCCGTGTCCATCAGCTCATGGTTACGAAAATACCATGTGAGCTGGGTGCGTTTATCGTGGTAACTGCAATAAAACTTTCCTTGGAACTTATCCGTTGCACGGTCGAATTCAGACTTGCTTTTGTACCGTGTACCGAAGCGTTCAAAAGTGGTACGAAACTCGACGGCTGAGATACCCAATTCTTCAACCCAACTTTGGCCGGTCTGGTAAAGTGGATTGGGACACGGTTCTAGAAATTTGTAGAACCCGTTTGATTTCCGCTCGAACCAATAGTCAAGTTGCTGCATGAGAATGCAACCTGCCATAGAATGTGCCAGAGGCAACAATTCTTTGACGTATGGAATGCTGGATCGTGTGAGAAAGAGAATGCGGTTTCTCATTGCTTCTCCGTGTGAGGGCAATAAAAAAACCGCGATACAAATACATGCAAATGCCTACCTAGATGCGAATTTTCTGTTTTCATAAGTCATCCAATTCATGTGCGCTTGCACATTCTTAAAGGACGAGTTAAAATCGCACCAACGATTAATTAATTTGGTGTTCTAACCCGCCAGAAAAATGACTTAGATTCTCCGCCAAGAGTGTTCTAAGTCATTACGAACTAAAAAGCCTGAACCGCCATTCAGGCTTTTTGCTTTTATGCACCTACCATCTTTTCCTCAATTTCCAAATTTGTTTCATCTTTGTTACCTAGGACTGCCCTGACTACGTCAGGCCTAGCGACCGCAATGCGTAATAACGAAAGCGCTGCACCGCTTGGTGAGCGATGGTTTTTTTCCCAAGACTTATAAGTATCTCGTGCCACAGATAGCATCTCGGACATCTCTCCTTGAGTCATGTGGAAAATCTGCTTGCGAATTGCGCGAAGGTTTATTGTGCCATCGTCGTTGAAGAGTGAAGGGGAAGCCATCAGTGGTAGTTGATATTGAACCATACTTGTTGCGGTAATATTCATTTGCGTCATCTTGACGCCCCTTTCTTTATAACGACTTTGCACAGATTGTAGGTGCAATGTACCTGATCTGTCTAGTATTTTGAGTACTATGCACCCTTTTTGCAATTTATTATCAAATCAGTTTGTTACGATTGCCTTAGTTTATAAATTAGTGGCGCTAACTAATTGGATAGAAAACAACTTTGACCAAGCCTCAACTGCCTCGCGTTGAACTGCTAAAATGTTAGTTTCTTTTGCCCACCACATGTTTGATATCACAATTACAATGTTAGGTGATTGTGCAAAAGTAGCAAGTACAGGCCAAATTAAAATTTGCTCATAGCAGATCAGGTGGCCTATTTTATTACCGTCGATAACGGTAGTGCTGGTGCCAAACCATGAAGCTATCGCGCTGCCATCGTCTGTCCAAGGTCGCCACATTGATATAGGTACTGGCACGCGTTCCTTGATCGTAGCACCATTGCCAGCACCGATTGTCACGATTCCATTTACATATCCGCGACCATGTTGTGCCGGCCAATGTGCGCCGAGAAAAACAATTTGATTTTTTTCCTTTAGACGCACATTGATTACATCCCACCAAGGGCCATTTATCGACCAGTCGCCACCAACCATTTCAGGTAGCACGATTCTGGCACCAATTGCTGCCTTTGCTGTAGCCTCATTTATTATTTTTTGCAACCAGGTTAGGCGTTTGAATTCGTCCTCGATAGTTTGCACGCTCCCTAGCTGAGTATTAATACCTTGCCATACATTTGGAACGGTTAATGAAGTAGCGCAGGTATGAGCGATAACTGATACAACAAAGAATGGTGTCAGCACAGAAATGTATGGCAGCGAAACTATGCAACACATAAGCAAAAGCATGGCGCAGAAACCAAACCAGCCTAAGCCTGGATAAAATATGCCAGCAGCGGTCAGAGGATTTGCCCAGCCAATTAAGCCTATTGGAGGCACCGATAAGATTAGTAAGATCGTACATAGACGAGCTGCATGCGATTTCACCCCCCAGCCGAAAGCCCATACAGATGCAAGAATGGTACTTGAACAAGTCCACATCACAATGCCAATCCACCAGGCTGGCACTTGATTCGCTGAGTAAAACATACCAGCGCCATTGATCATCCCACGACTAGCGCCTGCGTAGTAAAAGAAGAGGGCAACAAATGTGGTTAGACGTGATTGAGATGTTGACCAAATCCAAGCTATGATAGGTAGTAAAAGTAGGGGGGTGGAGTAGCCACTCCATGATAAAACTCCGATAGAGCCAGCTAGGAAGGGGAGGGTAGTTGCACGAAATTTCATAAAAATTACTCAACACGCCAGCCGCTGACTTTCTTAGATTTATCGTTGTAAGGGAAACAAAACGTTTTGTTTCCTTCATGTCGTTTTTGACCAGTTGCACAACTAAGCATTGAGTTGACATCATTGATTTCAGCGAACTTGCGCCCAGCTTCTCCTTGCTGTGTATTCAACCAAGCTATATCCGCAGCTTTGCTACGAACGCCGATATTGTATGCACCCCAGCACATTAAGCTAATCATGATTGTAGCCACACCGAAGCTCAGTGATGAGCCAATCAGGAACTTCGCACGTGAGTCAGCAATCGCTAGTGTCTTTGCAGACTCAATCACTTCCTTAGACATTTCGCGTGCTGCCTTCGACACGCTATCAACCAAGTTGGACTTGATGTGTGTCGCTGATGCTTCCGCTGTCTTTTCCATTGCGATTTTATGCTCGGCGAGTAGCCGTTGCGCTTGATCAGCAATTTGCTTCGGGATTTCGCCGTAAAGTATTTCGAAGTGACCGAAAGCGATTAGTATCGCCCAGACAGAATCGTGCTCACTGAACCCACATACTTCCTTGATTTTGTAAAATTTGGCGATCTCGTCGGCCGTAGGCTCGCGATCGCCGATGAGGGTAGCTAAGGCTTGTTCAATCGGTTTCATTTATTCCCCTAAGAGGACTTCATCCAATGCCTCAATCATGCTGTCACGCCAGTCGGCGACAACAAGTTTCGCGTAGGTGAAGTTACTTTTTGCATCGCCGGTTTGCTCTGCAAACTGTTGGTAAGGCAAGCCCGATTCACGGACAAGTGTCATGATGCGCGGTGCCATTTTAGGAAACAGGATCAGTTTTCCCTCGTAGCGTTCGGCAAAGGTAATATCGAAGTGATTAAAATTTGCAGGCGCACCGAAGTAGAGGTTCTTGATAGGAAAAATAGTCTTGAACGATCCCGAAAGACGATCAAACACGTTCAAACCATCCGGCAGTGTATTGATTACAAACAGCACTTTTACCTCGAATTTGTATCCGAGTGCCAGCTGCTCCAGGCGCCCAAAATAGAGGATCGCCCGATCGCTGATTCCGTCCGGTAGATTCGTCACAATGTGCCCATCGAAGTCCGTTTCACAGATGAAGTCCGAAAACAGAGGCCATCCAATTTCATCGTTTAAGTCGAACTGTTTCGTTACTAGCAGTTCGTTAAACGCCTCGTGAACGTCCGGCGTGCGCTTGTCGCCGTCAACGATCATGACAGGCGCTTCATGTGACTTGAGCCATTCAACAAAGGCTTTGGCGACGGCTGATTTCCCGACGCCACCCTTATTTCCAGCGATCAGCCAAACAACCTTATCCATGCGAAATACCATTCATAACAGAAATGATGGAAGGGTACGCCATCCTTCCCCAATTTCCGACGTTGGAAAAAATCATGTCCGTTTTCTAATGTCGGAAAAATCAGGCTGCTAGTAATTGCTGAAATTGGTCGAACGAGTGGTGGTTTTCCTGCACCCACATCACCAGTTCTATGTTTTCGGAAGGTGTCAGTTTGTGCGCCGACTTGTTGGCGTCCTGGATGGGCACCGCAGCCACGCTGAACGGCATGATGTTTTCATTGTCCGCAAAGAGCTTGTCCACGGTGCGTTCGTGCAGTTCGGTCAGGCAGATGGTTTGACCGCCATCTGCCTCAAATTTTTTGCGGGTCTCACTGTTATCCCAGCGACTGAACTTTTCCGCATCGCCAAAGAACAGGTTCTTGACAACTACCTTGCCGGCTAGTTTGTCGCCAGAGACGGACATCGCCTCGTTCAGGAGGTTAATGCTGTCAGGCAGGCGATTAATGACCCAAAACATGAAGACGGGGCGGTTCAGCATTTTGGCCGTTTCAAAGAAGCGTGGAGCCTCGCGTTTGAAGTCACCGCCGATGCCTGCTGGCATGGAGATGATGATGGCTTCTTCTTGGTGGGCAATCATGAAATCCATCAAGTCCATCCAGCCATCATGTACACGCAGATTAGCGGGGATAACCGGGATGCTGTCGCCGAACATGCGGCTCACGTCGGGATTGCGTGTATCACCATCCACCAGGGCGCAAGAAATCTTGCGCTTGAGCAGCCAATCGGTAAAGATGGAACAGGTCCAGCTTTTACCAACACCACCCTTGTCGCCATGAAAAATGATGATTGGCTTGTTGGTGTTGGCTTGTTGTGTTTTTAGTGCATTTGCCATGGAATCCCCGTCGTTATGTTTTTATAATATATAATAATTATATTGCATATCATGAATCCAAAATTTTGTTTATAAACATTAGTTGCCACATAATGATGAAATATTAGGCACTAAAAAATAAGTAAGCTAGATCAAATACTTATGTTGTATTTTGATATTTCTCAACAGTATTATCCACAGAAATTGTGGATAATTTTGTTTCATTTTGAAAACAAAAAGAAGTTGTTCCAATCTTTGGTGATTTTTGTGTGCTGACGTTAGGATTGAATTACGCAAATTGTTGCTAAAATGCAATGCGCATTGACCAATACATATATTATAATATGATAATAATATCATTATATGGCAAATATGTTTGGATTTAGATGCCGATTTAGTAATAATTAAAATCATCATTTATTTTAATTATCTTAACAAAACTAGTTTATAAGATAAGGGTGTATGAGACTGAATAAAAATTTTCCAACGTTGGAAATAATCGGAATGATCATGGCGAACCAAAATACAATCTTGTTTTTGCATTCTATACGTACGGTAGGATTATTGGCTACAGTTACTGCGCTTGCAGGATGTTTCTTGCAAGACACAACAATACGACAAACGCTTGTTGATTCTCCTAAAGTAATCAAATTTGTTCAAGTGCGTGATCTTAAAACGGGTGCGACTAGTTTTGTCCCTTGTGACCAAGATAGCTCGACCGACAAAACGTTGGAGCAGTGTTCTCATCATGCTAGTGGCATTCTTACTGAGGATGTTACAAATGTTTCTGAAATTGCAAAAACTATTTCTTCTAAAAAAGTTCAAAGACTGAATCTCAAAGAATATGTGACAGAAGATCCAGCTTCGAAAACAGATACTAAAAATATGACAATTTCACAGGAGCAGGCGCAAACGAAAGCTGCAATTGTGTCTGCCCAAGGCCTTAGTATGAAAATGGATAACATATTTGCATCAGCTAAAAGAATTGTCCCATTTTCATATTCAACTGGTGGACTAGGACCATTGGGCAAGTTAGCCGTCAAAGAGATGGCCTTGATAGCCAAGGATGCTGATCGCATTTATGTGCGCGGTCGAACTGACTCGTCAGGAACGCAAGCAAAAAATATTTTACTAGCTAAAAGTCGAGCAGACTCCGTGCGAACACGGTTTGTTGCTGATGGTGTGCCGCGCAGTAAGGTACATGCGACTTATTGTACGACTTGTTTTATCGCGAGTAACGCTACTGAAGCAGGTCGTCGTCTAAATCGGCGGGTTGATGTTGAATTGATTATGCCGATTGCGAAAGTCGGAGTTTTGCCAAAAAATCAGTATGAAATCGTACAATTGGAAAATTCGCTAGCTCTTGATTTACAAAAGGATATGCAGATTGCTGGTCAATAAGCTTATATTCGTCTTGCGAAAGTTGATTTAGTATCAAATCATTTAATTTTATTTGGTAAATTTTAAAAGGCATGCAGATTAATCATGAAACAACAGCAAATCAAATTTAAATTTGTTCGTCCCCCTGGCGTGACAGTGGCGTGCGTGAACGGATATTGGGTAAATACCACTATTACCGGTAAGCTGCTGGTTGATATGTTTTATCAGTATCCAAAGTGCGCGGAATCGGTCACGTTCCAATTGGACGAATTAGGAAAGCTAGGCAAGGAAATCGATCGTGAAGCACCAGATGTTTTGGTGCGTGAAATACTCGCAAGCCTAGAGCTGACACCGGAAATGGCTATGGACTTTGGGACATATCTGGTCGAAACGGCGCGCAGCATGGGCATCAAATATCCGGGCGAATTCGTAGGATCGTCGCCGACCAAACAATAATTGCCAAGCAGAAAAGAAGCACGATTATCAAAGTAAAATTCAATTTAAGTTTGGAAATAAATGTTCTCCATGCAATTCCTATTATCAAAGAATCTTATGAATAGAATCAGAAACAAAGATTCGATTGTATCTCTGTCATGACCTCATCTTCTCTATCACCATCGCGACTGTCGGCACTTCCTGGTTACAGTGACATTCATGTGGGTATTGTTGACGTTATTACCAACGCCAGAATCAAAGCTGCTCGCAACGTTAATTCATTAATGACAGCCAGTTATTGGGAAATCGGGCGCCGCATTGTAGAAGCTGAGCAAAGTGGAAAGCGTAGAGCTGGTTATGGAGAACAACTTATTGCGCGCCTTTCTGATGATCTCACACAGCAGTTTGGACGTGGATTTTCATCACGAAATTTAGAGCAGATGCGGCAGTTTTATATGACTTGGTCAATTCCGCAGACACTGTCTGCGGAATCTTCAGAACCATTATCCTTGTCAGGTCGCCCCACAAATGAACAAGCAGAACTTGCCCTATTGGGCATGAGTGTCGTTGATGATTCGCAGTCTCGTCAACGTGAGCTTGCAGAACTTGCGAAGAATTTCACGTTGCCTTGGTCTGCTTATGTACGCTTACTATCTGTTCAAGATGCCCATGCTCGCCAGTTTTATGAAGTTGAGGCGCTGCATGGGGGATGGAGCGTACGCCAACTTGATCGCCAAATTAGTAGCCAGTTTTACGAACGAACGGCTTTATCCAAAAACAAAGCAGCAATGTTGACCAAAGGTGCAATTGCTAAACCAGAAGATACGGTCACGCCTGATGAATCTATTAAAGATCCTTATGTGCTGGAATTTTTGGATCTTAAAGATGAATATTCCGAATCTGATCTTGAAAAAGCCTTGATTCACCGGTTGGAAGATTTTCTCCTAGAACTTGGTAGTGATTTCACATTTGTAGGACGGCAACGACGATTGCGCATCGATCAAACATGGTATCGAGTTGATTTACTTTTCTTTCACCGCAGATTACGTTGTTTGGTGATTATTGATTTGAAGCTTGGCAGTCTTACGCATGCGGATATAGGCCAGATGCATATGTACTGCAACTACGCGAAAGAAAATTGGACGTTGCCGGATGAGAATCCTCCCGTTGGTTTGATTCTGTGTGCCGAAAAAGGCCATGCATTGGCACGATATGCGCTGGAAGGCTTGCCAAACAAAATTATGGCGGCAAACTATCGGACAGTTTTGCCAGATGCTGAGTTGCTTCAAAAGGAACTTGAAAAGACCAGAAATTTACTTGAGTCACGTGACAAATAAACGAGAACCAGTGATAGTGCATATATTTGGCCAGATACATTCGTTGACCAGGTTGATAAAAAGTGACACTATGTTAATACTAATTGCCGCGCATTTTTAAATATGCATGCCACTCAGTTAATACACTTAGATTATCAACAGGCTGTAATTGCGACAGTAAGGCGCTCACTTAGTCTGACGCATGGTGATGTGTTTGCAACAAATTTTATATGCGAACACGAACAATCTGTACTATTGGCAGCAAAAAAACGAATATGCAGCCATAGTGAAGATTGGCTTGTTGCTGAGATTTTGCGACTCAAGGCAGAACACCACGAATCAGAATTTGGGTCAGTTAACGGCGAATGCACTAGTCATCAATCAACGATTTTGCCAGAAGTCGTCACATTTTTCTAATTTACATCAGCCGATTGTTGTTATTCTCATAATACTTCTTATGTAAAACCATGACCTAAGTTGAAGATGTTCACTTTTGTACTGACCTACCTCGCCTAATGAAGCAAATATAGCTTGCCAATGTCAAGCTATACCAACTCAGTGATCGACTCATACTATTCATTGAATAATTGCTCTCATGGCAAACACCAACAATGCGGCCTTAAGTGGCAAACGTCACGCTAAAAATAGTGCCGCTGCGTCGGTGTTATCAAATCATGCCTTTTGGTGGATATGTAGTCGGCGTCATACAATAGCAGCCGATGACTCAAACAAACTTCCTCTATCGTCTTTGTGTGCTCCCGGGCCGTGCTGTGCAAGACATGCGTGTGTCCAGCGCGGCCGTCCCATGAGTACGTATCAAGAACTATTCCGGCTGCTGCACAAATCGTCTTCCCCTGTTTCTCTGTGCACTCAGCTAATGCTGGTGCCTCGGCTAAAGGACAACGCCTCCATCGCTGCTGCGCTGGCAACGTTGAAAAAAGCGATCAGATGCAACCAACAAGGCCGTGTGTTGTCGGCTGCTCGCACCTTGCTGGTTCTAGCCGGGCCTGCCAAAGCGATCGAATACATGAAGCGCGACGCCATTCTCCGCGCGTCCTCTTTTGAATTTGATGCGCCTGCCATTGGTCAGCTGGTGGCTGACTGGATTGAACATGCTAGCGTGTATGGACTGTTGCCGACTGCTGTGAGCTACTTAACTTCGACAACCAACCTGTACCGGCTAGTGCCAGCAGTCCGCGCACTATATCTGGGCCTGAGGTCGCGTTTGCAAGCGGAACGCATCACGATCCTCAAATGCCTGCTAGCGGAAGTAGATGCATCATTTGCGGACCCCGATCCGATTGACGTCGGACACGGCGACGGGCGGCTCGCCACCAGCGAAGAACTCGCCGAAGCGTTCTCATATCTGTTGGGCCAGTTCCATACGCATGTTGGCCTGACAGAGATGCAATTTGCCTTGACGGATCCCGCTGCTGGCTACGATCCACGATACCGCACGCTGCTGGGCGACGCACTGAAAATCTGTCGATACCGAGAAGCAGAAGTGCTGCTGGAGGCGTTCCCCTACCAGGCGCAAGCGACTATGGGCGGTGTAAGCATCGGTTCAATTGATCCGGCGCTCGAACGCTCTATAAGGCTTGGCTACGTCCAGCATGAGATGCAATTGAATGTGAAACAGCACCTCCTACAGAATGCGCGATCCGAGGGACAAACATATTCGCTGCCCATCTTGGCGGACTGCTACTTTGAGCAGCTGAGCGAGCGGGTCTGCCGATTGCAGCCTCACCCGCTGCCTCGTTATGTGGTGGAGTTACCGCTTAATGGCAAAATGGCAGAATTGTTTTCCCGGGATGCGGCCCTGCTGGAGGAGGTGGTCAACTGTTCCAGCCTGGCGTTGGAGGAATACTTACCTTTGGCGGACGTCCCCAATCAAGTCGTGGCAGGTACCATCACGGTGATGGATCTGTACAAGGTGCAGCGCCTTTTCCGCTTCTTGCATCATGTACTGAAGCGAACTATCGATTGCCATGAACCATTTAGTGAACGTGCAGGCTTGTATCGAGCGTCCTGCCTACCCATACTGTCGCGCGAAGGTATACTGTCCGTGCTGTGCCTGGCCGTCGGCACTACCAAAGCATCGGAGGTACTGACATTGCTTACAGCCAATCTAGCGGCGCCGGGACTGGACATACAAGATGCCCCTGTTATTGCCGCAGGCAAATATTTCATGGTGTCCCCTGCCGTACTGGCCAGCAGCAACCTTCCCCGCAACATTCTCAGTCGATTGCATAAGCGGCTAGTGCCAGCGGCACCCGACCATCTCGATCCAATGCAATCGCAGTTGGCGCAGGCACTGCGTGATGCTGGTTTTTTGGTTGTAATGGAGTACCATCTTAAGAGCAGCGAGCTAGAAACCGACGTACTGGCTTACCGAGATGGCCACCTGTTTATTTTTGAGTGCAAAAATGCTTACCATCCTTGCAACGTCTATGAACTGCGTAATACTTACAACGCAATGCTCAAAGCGGCTGATCAGTTGACACTACGCGAGCGCTGGCTAGCCGATTCCTCCCACCAACGTGAACTTTTTGCCAAGCTAAATTGGGCTGTCCCCAACTTTGCCGTAGTGCATACCTGCATAGCGCTTGGCAACCGCGTCTTTAATGGTTATAAGTGCGAGGGGCATCCGGTACGCCAGGTGCATGAGTTGCTCAATCTAATCTTGCATGGCTATATCGAATTCGAGGATGCGCACCGCGTCACGCTGTGGCGTTCCGAGACGATCGTAGTGGCTGATCTTGTGGATTACATACAGGGCAGCACGACGCATGCTGACATCGCCGCAGCGATGGTGCCGATCAACGTTGAGACGCCAATCGGTGACCAGTGGCTGAGGCTAATAACGTACGCACTAGATTTCTCGCAGCTAAAGGAGACAGTCCTCGCACGCTACCGACATTCATGAACGAGGCATACCATCCATACCCAAAAAATATTTAGGATTCAAAGTCTTGTATGACTGCGAACAGAAAACTTAGGGCGTAAGTAAAAAGAAGACCTAAGCTGGAGATGTTCATTTCTGCGGCCGTTTTCGTTCAATCAAGCAAAGAGTGACTTTCTCGGATTACACTCTCTTGCGCCGTGTTTAATGGTACTTATAATGAAACTTCTATCGACTTCTCGTTGAACTCGGCTAGTCGAATCGTTATCTGAAGCTGCTGCGCCGTCTGCCCTCATCGCTAAAAGTCACCAGGTGAATTGGATTACCGCGGCCCAGACGACTTTTTTGCAGGCCGATTCCGTGAAACTGAGCTGGAATTACGTACAAAACATGCCAACGCCGCGCATCCTAGAAGACAGCGTCAGCTCGGCAATAAGCTCCTGGAAACATTCCGTCGGAAGGCGTACCCAACTGACACCGATATTCCTGATATTCTCAAGAAAACATAAATAGTTTCCAGGTGTTACTAATGGAGCGAATTTGAGCGTCATTTTTCCTGAATACTCTCCGCCTGGTACGCACGAAAACAAAAAAACACTCCTCCAATCTATTAAGCCAACAGCCATGAAATTGCACAACATTCGTCTATCGAATTTTCAATCCTTCGGACCAGATCCCGTCAGCTTCACAGTACCTGAGTTGTGCTACCTGATTGGGCCGAACGGTTCAGGAAAAACAGCTGGACTGCAAGCAATCTGTCGATTGTTTGCGTTTGATCAATCCCTGCGCCGTATCAAAAAATCCGATTTCCATATTCCGCACAACGAAACTGAAGCTCCTGCCGAGCGCAAACTTTGGATTGAGGTCGATTTCGTGTTCCCAGAGTTGGAGAACAATGATGATAGCAATGGCGTAGCGCCAAATTTCGGGCATATGCGACTCGATGAGGCGAATGGACTGGTACGTGTGCGCTTTCGTCTGGAAGCAGCACTCTCTGACTCGGGCGAGATTGATGAATCGCTAGTGTACGTCCTTGATGTGAAAGAGGATGGCACCATTTTAAGTACAGCACAGGTGCCAAAGGCTGAGCGCAACGAAATTCATGTTCATTATCTGCCGGCTCGCCGTGACCCGGCGGATCACATCGCTTATGGTGCCAACGCGCTGCTGGGCAGGATACTGCGTGCGGTCAACTGGGATAACGAGCGCGCCGATATCAAAGAACTGACAGACCAGATTACTGAGCGCCTGTCGAACAACCCGTCTATTAGAGCTTTTAGCAATTGCCTTTCAGAGACCTGGTCTTTGCTGCACAGAGGTAGTTATTTTTCAGATCCTACAATCACCTTCGCTGCGTCAGAGATTGAAGCGTTACTTCGGCATCTATCAATTTCTTTCTCGCCTGCGCACGACGATCGCGTCGCTGACTTCTCTCGACTTAGCGATGGCCAGAAGTCCATGTTGTATCTGTCCCTGGTTGTGTCATCCCACGCAATCGGCCGTAAAGTGCTCGCAGGTAAAGACAACAGTTTCGATGTGGAAAAGTTGCGCCCTCCGGTTTTTACCATCATCGCTATAGAAGAACCTGAAAATAGCTTATCGCCGCATTTTCTCGGCCGTATCGTCAACACCTTATCCAAAATCACAACTGACGGTGATGCTCAGGCTTTGATCGCTACACATGCGCCCTCAATATTGCGACGTGTACCGCCGGAAAACATCCGGTATCTTCGCTTAAATGAAACGCGCGTGACCCAGGTCCGATCCATAAAACTACCAGAAGCAAAAGACGAAGCGCACAAATTTGTCCGGGAGGCTATCCAGGCTTTCCCCGAGATCTATTTTTCGAGGTTGGTCGTGCTAGGCGAAGGCGACAGCGAGGAAATCGTCCTGCCAAGGTTGCTGCGCGCAAAAGGGGCGCCCATTGATGAATCTGGCGTGACGGTGGCACCACTAGGCGGCCGTCACGTCAATCACTTCTGGCGTCTGCTGTCCGAACTACAGATCCCCTACCTCACTTTGTTAGACTTGGATCTGGCGCGGTTCGGCGGCGGGTGGGGGCGAATCAAGTACGTGAACGATCAACTAGGAAAGTACCAGCCAGCCAAGCAATTGCCTGCTGATCATGGCATACCCAACTGGAACAACGATAACGACAAAGTAATGGACCATCCACATTACTTCGGTCTGCTGGAAAAAAGTGGTGTTTATTTCTCATCTCCAATGGACTTAGACTTCGCGCTGCTCACGGCCTTCCCCATTCAATATGACGCAAATAAAGAAGATCCGGACGCGGATACGATCAAAGCTGTGTTGGGCAAAAGCCACCACGGCTCGCAGCAGTATGCGAAAGAGCAGCTACAGCTATTTGGCACTTATCACAGCCGGTTCAAAGTTGGTAGCAAACCTGCCGCTCACATCGAAGCACTCACGCACATTGCTGACGCGGCGATGCTGGCGGCCATGCCGCCATCGTTGGCGCGGCTTGCCGATGCTGTGATTGCATGCTTAAGGGAGTTGCCGGAATGATCGCGCCAGATGCATGGTCGCCTGCCGATAGATTGACATTGGAACCGAACGCATTGCGCGCGGCCAAGGAACGGCACACGAACCTGGTGTTGACCGCAGGACCAGGTGCAGGCAAAACGGAGATGTTGGCGCAACGCGCCGACTTCCTGCTACGCACTGGCGAATGCCGATATCCCAAGCGCATTCTAGCAATATCGTTCAAGGTGGACGCCAGCTCCAATCTGAAGGATCGCGTAAAACGGCGCTGCGGTGCTGCTTTAGGGCGCCGGTTTGATAGTCATACCTTCCACGCCTTTGCCAAGCGCATTATTGACCGGTTTCGTCCGGTGCTCACCGGCGCCAACGCCCTCGATCCTGGTTACCAGATCGGGAACAGTCGTGTCGCGCGTTTGCAAATTGAATTTAAAGATCTCATCCCACTCGCCATCAAGATATTGCGACAGTCCAACAGCGCACGCAATGCCATTCGGCAGACCTACACCGATGTGTTTCTCGATGAGTTCCAAGACTGCACGGGCGATCAGTACGAACTGATCAAGGTGGCGTTCAACGGGACTGCTATCCGGATGACGGCGGTGGGAGACGTCAAGCAAAAAATCATGGGCTGGGCTGGCGCGTTGGAAGGAATTTTTCAACTGTATGCGCATGACTTCGCAGCCGTGCCGCTGAATATGTACCGCAACTTTCGCTCGCAGCCTAAGCTCTTGCGCATGCAGAACGACATCATTCGTGTCCTGGACCCGGCGTCCGTGATGCCACCGGAGCAGTTGGCCGGTGAAGAAGGTGAAGTTTTTTGCTGGCGGTTTGCCGATAGCAGACAAGAGGCGGAATATCTGGCTAACCTGATTGCAGGCTGGACAGAAGGCGGCAAGCTCCCCTACTCTGAGGTAGCGATACTGGTTTCTAAATTGCCAGATCAATATGCCTACGATTTAATGGAGGCACTCACAAACTTGGGCATCCCCTATCGTAACGAAACGCAGCTGCAGGATTTATTGTCAGAGCCTGTTGCGCGGCTAATTGTCAATTTCCTCTCCTGCTTGTATGGGCAGCGCGAATCGAAAGCCTGGATACGTTTGTCAGAACAGTTGCTGCCTTATGAAGATGACGACATGCAGTCCGTCAAGCGCTGCACCTTTCACCGATTCGTAAAGAAGCAGCGCAACGAAGTCGCGGTTGCACAGTTGCTGGGTGACCCGTACGATGGTTGGTGGGAGCGCGCGACCAAATTTCTCGGCATGGTTGGCTTGGAAACTCTGGTGGCCCTGTCGCCAGACTATGAAGCACACGCCCGGCTTAAAGAGGTGATCCTGCAGATAAAGACGAAGATTGAGGAGTTGCTCGAGCTGGAACCGGTGCTACCATCGGCTCTGAAGCGTTTCTCTGACGATCAGGCGGTGCGTTTGCTGACGATCCACAAGAGCAAGGGCTTGGAATTTGATTCGGTGATCATGCTCGGCATTGAGGAGGAAGCATTCTTCGGTAAGGCAGCGGACGAACGTTGTGTGTTCTTCGTGGGCGTCTCGCGGGCAAAGCGCCGGCTAGTGCTGACGTACGCAGATCAAAGACCAAAACCGCAGAACTACAACAAGCGGTGGGATGTCATCCGTAGCCCATATAATGAATTTTTGGGGTATGCCAACCCATTTCTAACCAATATGTAGCTTACCAAAATTTTCAGAGAATTCGCCAGCGAGGCGGAAATAAAGGATTAGCTTTGACACTTGTTATTGTAGGGCACGACATTCACAAAACTAATGAGAGATCAGGATACTTCGGAGAATCACGCGGCCTATTTGTTGTCGCTGATAGCACGATCACATCGGGCTTTCAGACGCTGCTAAGCGGTTTTAAGAAAATCTACAGCGTACCAATAAAAGTCTTCCAGCCGTATTTTTTGGGCACCCATTTCCACAGCTATCAAACTGTGTGGCACGAAACGCAGTGTTTCATCGCATTTGCAGGCAGCACATTAACCGCGCAACACGTGCTTAATTCAATCAGCAACCACCTAAACAAACTACGTATTGGACACGACCGGGAACGCGGAGGATATCTCGTCCTGATGGGCTGTGAACCCAACTCTTTGACGCACCAGCTTGGGATAGATGAATGGGACGAGTCTATGTTCACAGACTCAGATATGCAAGGGCTGCTTAGTGGTGACATTGTCAGCAGTACGGCATTACACGCCATTGAGCTGGCCTTAGCCGGGGCGAAAAAACATAAACTCGATGAAGAAGGCTTCAAGATGTTGTTGACGCAATATGTCCTCGGGACCTATTGCGAGGTCCAAAAGCGACATCGCATCTTCACTTTCATACCAAAACTTCAAAAGGATGCCCTTGGAGTCATCGAAGGAATTGCCATAGACCATCGTGAAATCATGCCAGGTGAGATTTGCGTGCTCGGTATGACGACATTCACTTCGCGAGCAAAAGCAAAATATTCTGAGGCTCTCACGCTTGGAAGCGATGTCAAGGCTGCGATGTTTGAATTTATGGAAACCGCAATCGCTGAGGTTCAAGCGTCCGGCAAACTCGATATTGACCATCCTTGTGTCCTGAAAGGTTTCCAATGCGGCACACTGACTAAACTGTATTGTTCGACCAGCACTTCGCAGTAGATTGCTTAGAGGACTGGTAACGACTGCGCGCCTGCGATGATGTGTGGAGTCATCTCGTTTTGACGAGGCAATATTTATATAAGGTAATGATTAAAACGGAGCCTGAAGAAATACAGCTTATTGTAGTAAATTGAAATTACTCAACTTTTTGATATCCACGCGCCTGCCGTTGCTTGGCAATCTTTAAAAGTAATGCTATGCCAGCTTCATGATTTTCAACTGGTCGTGTCAAACGACCGCCTCGCTGATTAAAACGACCTCCCCAAGCTTGGGCAATTATCCATTGCCCAAACAAATCTTGCATCAATATAGCGGTATAGACTCTGTTATGAGATTGAAACTGCATGCGAATCGACGAACCAGTCGGCGTGATTGGCAATGGCTGCGTCACACTGTCATATGGATCAATCATGCTTTTTCATTGCGCTTAGGCTGCACAGCACCAACATGCTTGTAAATCGTAGCCCGACCTACCCCATACCGTTTAGCCACATCAGTAACCCGCACATCCGGGTCTTTAAGCACCGCCCGAATTTCCCGAATCTGCCTATCATCCAGCTTAGGCTTTCTACCACCCTTGCGACCACGGGCACGGGCGGCGGCCAAACCGGCATGAGTACGCTCCCGGATCAAATTGCGCTCGAATTCCGCCAAAGATGCAAAGACATGGAAAATCAGTTTGCCAGCGGCGCTGCTGGTATCAATTTTTTCGCTGATGGATTCAAAAGCAACGCCACGCGCTTCCACTTCCCCAACAATGCGTACCAAATCAGGTAATGAGCGCCCTAACCTGTCCAACCGCCATACCACCAACGAGTCGCCAGAACGCAGTGCTCGCAGGCAATGATCAAGTTCAATCCGTTCGGTATTTTTGCCGCTAGCTTTTTCTTCGTATATTTCAGCGCAACCAGCTTTCAATAAAGCATCGCGTTGCAAGTCCAAATTTTGGTCATCGGTGGAGACACGCGCATAGCCGATTTTTTTATGATTTACAGTCACAATAGATATATACATTGTTGGATGAGTTAATAGACAGTTTCCAGCAAAATATAGCGCCGGTCAAGGCGCTTTTTGATGGTGTCTTAAAAACGACCGTTTGCTGAACATATGTATGGATTCATCAAAGTAGAGTATTAACTGGATTTTTGCTTATGTTGCTCCCATTCTTGAAATTAAGGATAGGATAATTAGAGACATAAATTTCATTCATCAAAATCATTCAGGTTGCGCTCGCGCAGCAACTTCTGAACCCTCTCCACAGCATCGTTGGCCATGTGTACGACGTGGAATTTGTCGATGATGATGTTGTTGCGGATATTGCGGATGACGCAGCTTGGCTTCCTCGACCAGCTGCACTTTGAAGTCGAGGAGGTTCAGGATGTTGGCGGGCATCGACTATGGTCAGTACGCCCGTGCTGACCACGCTGATTTAGCGGTCGGACCAATGGTGACTGTCACGCGGCCGTTAGCCTGCTTCATTATCGCGTCTTCTTCTGCCTGCGAGCGAGCAGCCGCTAATTCTGTCGGATCGGCCTCGTTGATGATGGTGATGGTCACGTCATACTTTCGGCCTTGCGTGCGATAGAAGTCCAGTACTTCAGCTTCTTCAGGAGTCAGCATCGCAAAGATACGGCCGTCCAGTGCTTGCACACTGGTCAATGTGGGGATCGAGTTGAGCATGTGTCGAAATCCTTTCAAAAGTTTGATCACTCTGCGAAGTACATGAGGTGGCACACGGCCATCCACACCAAAATCTGGTTTCACACTAGGATGCCGGAAACAGACTCAAATTCAGATACCCGCATTTTATTGAGTTAGACAATATTATTTGCAAAGAGGGCAAATAATTTCTAAATTGAGGCTGCTGATTTCCGACGTTGGAAATCAGATTTTGGATGGCATCGAGATAAAATCTTTGCTCGACTCACAGCTACTTATTGCGATAATTTTGCCTACTGTTCGTAACAGATGGATTTGCTTTTTGGTCAGTGTTCCAATAAACGGTTTACCAGACGCGTAATATACTCGACCTTGGCGTAATTCTACATCGTCAATAATTTGCGTTCGTTCTTCAGTTTCAAAGCTTCTACGTTCTATTTCGTTGATCGTAGAAGCTGTTTCACCCCGCCTTTTGTCGCTTGATGAAACCACAGGTGATTGATTGGCTGAACGCGTTCTTTTCTCAGAAGTCGGCTCTAGGTCTTTTGCTATCTCAGGTGGCATATTTTCGATTGGTTGTAATAGCTTCGTACTGCCAAGTGCGTTATACAATCGTGTTTGTGCGTTCATGACTTCGATGAAATCCAGAGCGACTTTTGTCCCGTGAACTTGATGTGCTCGCAGTGTTTTTGCTTCGATTGCTTGGCGCATTTTGGTGACTTTTTTCGCGTGCAACTGCGCTTCCTTGGTCAGCTCGTCCTCCGTTTTTAGCGCATAGTAGTACCGTTCTAAGGTTTTTGGCGACAACAAGAGCCCTGCCTTGTTAAATATCTTCGATATTTCTTCGAATGACAATCCGCTTTCCCGCGCTGCGATGAGCGGTGCTAGAAGTTGCTTGACTGCATCACGTTTGATATGTCGATCATCACTCTTTTCCGTGTAGATTTCTGCGAGCAGCATTTGCCGTGCTCGCTCGATTTTCTCTTTTGATATACGTTCAAGCGATCCCATATCTGGCCTTTCTTACTTAGTGAATTCGCCTTGCATTAGCGCAGCATCATGTGTGTTTGGGTCATTTTTGGATTGTGTAATATGATTTTATCAGTAATTTATTTATTGTACTACTTGTTATTCTTCTAGTTTCGAAGTAGTTTTCTTTTCGCCGTTGTCTTCGATGTGTTTTCTTCAAATAACTCGTGAATGGCTAAGTTGCTATTTAATTTAGAAAGTAAGCAATTTGTAAACGAATCAATGGAAACTTCTTTGAGTCAAAATCATCAAAAATAAATCAAAATTTTATTCATTAAAACTCTATATATTTACAGGGCAGGATGCCAGATGTCATGACAAAACAAGTTTTGCCATGACACCATCTCATCGTACTTAGTCACCTGCGGTGCCCTTCGCAAGATGAGATTTCTGGATGAACTCAGGCTCCGCCCGAGACCCGTACTTCAAAGCTATTTTCTTAAACACGAATGGTTTGGGGACCATGTGTAGCGTGTCCTTGAATTTCCAACGTTGGAAATGTTGGCATTGATTCCTGAATGTTTTATAATAAAATTATTATGTCATTTTTAAAGTCAAGCAACCCTAAGAGCACCAACGTGCAAATCAGGTTGACTCCTACGGAAAAAACTGAGATCGAAAATCGCGCCTTTGACGCAGGCGAGACAGTTTCAAGCTATATGCTTAAGGCGAGCTTGAGCAAACCGATCTTTAGTCATGTGGAGCGCCATGAGATCAACGAATTGCGTCTCTTCATCATGAATCTCAAGGAAATCTACTTAGCTGGCACGCCAGCCCAGGACGACCGACTGACGCCACTCTTGGATGCCGCTGTCGCCGCACTTAATACCAGAATTGGAAAGCCACGCCGTGATCGTTAAAGTGCCACTGCAATTGCGCAAGGATGGTCGATCGTCAATCACTGATTTAAAAGCTTATATCACTCATGGTATCGAGCAGTCCGGGGACAGCACGGATAAGGGGAGCTGGGACAGACTGACTCAATATATTACCAAGGAAAGCGTACTCAACGCACTCGGTACCGAGGTTGAGAAAACTATCGGGGTTGAGATTGGTAACGTGGCAAGTCTGGATACCACAGCTGAGGAAATGCGTATCGTAGCTTCCTATAACAAGCGCGTGGACAATCCGACCTTGCACTACATTCTTTCGTGGCCAGAGCGCGAGGTCCCGAAGCTAAAAGAGATTTTCGAGGCAGCGCGAGCGTCGCTCAAGTCGCTGGGAATGGCCGATCACCAGTACATCATTGCGATTCATGGCAATACAGATAACATTCACGCCCATATTGCGGTCAACCGGGTTCACCCACGAACTTATAAAGCCGCACGCATCGAGTGGTTGCATAAGACGCTACATCGTGCAGCACGTGAAATCGAGATCGAACATGGTTGGTCTCACGACAATGGGCTTTTCAAGGTTGTCGAGATCAACGGCAAGAAGTATGTTGTCCCAAATACCGAATATGTCGATCCTGACCTTGAGAATGTGAAGGGAGGCGCCGCAGAGTTCGAGACCTGGCATGGCAAGCAATCACTAGAAACGTGGTGTCGCGGCCAGCCTGCGGAGGAGCTGCGCAAGTTGATTGGGATACAGGCCACCAACGATTGGCAGCAGGTCCACCAAGTGCTTGCCAAATTCGGATTGGAACTGCGCGACAGTGGCGGTGGTGGAATGCGAGTCCATGTGCTGACCGATGACGCAGCCGGTAGCGCCGATAAGCCGCTTAGTGTCAGTGCATCCAAAGCATTCCGTTTCAAGCGGGCAGAACTTGAAGAACGCTTCGGGGCATTCAAGCCAGCCGAAAAGAGCGTCTCTCAAAGCCAGCAGCAAGTCCAATCCTACAAGCGAGATCCACATAAGCGATTGGAGCGCAAGCTGGAGCGCCGTGCGCTGCGCGACGCCCTGTACAAGCGATTTCTTGACGAACAAAAGATTGCCCGCGAGCAGCGCGACTTGGCAACCATCGCAATCAAGGAAACTTTCGTCTCATCGGACGCTTCGCGCCGCGCTGCATTGCAGAACGCGTACCGACTACAGCGTGCAGCCATCAAGGCGGACACATCGCTGGCCGGCGCCGCGAAGCAGCAGGCGTACATGCTGGTCAAACTGACTATGATGCAGGCACGGACTCAGCTCGAAGACCAGATCAAGCGCGAGCGGGCCGAGCGCCGCAGCCTGTTACCTGCCCTGCTGGCCTGGCGTGAATGGGTGGAAACACAGGCGCTGACCGGCGATGAGGCTGCAATCAGCGCCTTGCGCGGTATGGTTTATCAGGAAGGACGGAACCGTAAGAAAACTGCGGCCGGAGCAGCGGAGGAAGTTAAAGAAGATGCCATCTTCCCTACGAACCCAGCGATCACAGATCCGTTCGTGCGCAAGGTGCAGAATCTGGTCTGGAAAGTACATCGGAATGGCAACGTCGCGTACAACTTCAAGACTGGCGAGAGCGGCTTTGTTGATGCAGGCGAACGCTTGTTGTTCGATCGCGCAGTGGTTTCGGACGAAGCCCTCGCTCTCACGCTCCAATATGCCTATGACAAGTGGGGGGGCGCATTGAACATTAAGGGTGGCGATGTTAACTTCAAAATCCGCGCTGCCAAGCTCGCTGCTGAACTGGGGATTACGTTGTCTGACCCAAGCACGAAGAATATCCAGCGCGCACATATAAGTCGCCGTAGCTCGGTTGCGACTGCGCCAACGGTAGACAATGATAAAGCGCTTAACCAGCAGTTACGTGAGCAATTCCCTGGTGCTGCGATTGAGCATGCAGTTACAAGAAGCAGCAAATACGTTGGCAAGATCATTGCAGAAAACCAAAAATATATTGTGCAGGTAACCGCATTGGGTAAATACATTCTTCACGAACGCCAAGTCCTTGGTACGAATTTGCTCAACGTCGGCGATCACGTTACTATCGCTTACAAGTCTGGTTTTACCACCCTAAAAGTAACTAAAGGGAGAATACGTTGATTAAAATATTTCCAAAGTTGGAAATGCAAAACAAAATATCCTAATTTGTGCGATTCATATATATATATCAAATAAACAGGCCATTTCTACTGGCTTTACAGCATTTGCTTTTCTCTTTTCGTTTATCGACTGATTCCTTGTTTTCTCTCATCGTGAGTCCGAAATGTGATTAATCCCTTGTTGTATGACAACTGGATGTACTCCCCGGTTACTGGCATAGCGCCAGCCGGGAAATCTCTAGTTAAATGCACCGCCGCCTTGTGCATCCCCAGTTCCTGCACGACGAAGTACTCATCGACCGCGATGATTTGGCCAGCATACCGCCCATTAATTCGGTTGGCCATATGCGGCATCCAGCCGTCAGCGCGTAGCGCCGATTCCTTTGCGTCGAACCGCGTGATGGAAGTACCGGCTGCGTCCCTCATTTCTGGGGAGGCATATCGCGTGTTGGCCATCACCGCTGCAGCCAAGTCGCGCGATGTAGCGATGCGCTCGATCACAACATCATGCACCGCTGCACCATCTCCCTGTTCCCATAAAGCATTGTGGCTTCTCGCACCAAGAATGTCTGTTGCTTTGGCCGGCAGCATTGCCGCCCGCAGGTATTCAGCAATCACGGCATCGGCTCGCTTCACTGTTGCCGCGTCGCGTGCTTGCGAAATAGAGATACCGAAAGAGTCAGCAGCACCGTGAGCTTGCTGCGTAGACTCGTCCTGCCTCTCGCCAGATGGCTTCCAGGTGGAAACATAGCTTTCATCCTTCTGCATCTTTTTCAACTCGATCAGGATTTCGCTGTTGTCCTTGCGCAACCGCTCCAGTTTTGACATGTCCTTGAACGGGCGGCTAAGTTGCTCCTTCGCTTTCTCTAGTTCTGCCTGGTCGCGCGCCAGCTTCGCATGCACGTCCGAGATTTGACGCTCGAAACTGTCCACGTAGTTGTCGAGGCGTTGCAGGAAGCCACTCACGCTAAACTTATCATCCTTCTTGTATGCCAGGTTGTTGGGCTGGTATTCATGCTCCCCTTTTAACGAGAACATGATTTCGTTTCGCACGCAATGGACGTTCACTTTGAAGCCACGATATTCACCTACTGCGATTTTCTGGATCGAGTCGCCCAGCAGCTTGGCTTGTGTCTCGATAGCGCCTTGCATACACGTCATCACCAAGTGATGCAGTTGATCTTTGCTATCTGCGTTGTACGCTGCCTTACCGCTCTTGAACACCCATGCCTCGCTAGTCGCACCATCGCGACGAGCTATCTCCTTGTCGAGCACCGTCACTGCGGCAACGGTGCGGCCGTCAGCATCGGCCATCCATTCGACCTTGCTTTGTAGCGTGTGTTGATTCCGCTTATAGTTTGAAAACATTGCCTCGGCTTTTTTTAGATCAGCCACAATCTGGACTTGCATGAAAATCAGTGGATTGCCGGATGCAGCGGCCTTCATCTCTGCAGCATTTGCCGCCTCGCCGGCGATGTCTTCGATTGTCCGTTGCAGGCTGTCGCCCTTGCGGAACTGTTCGATGCCGGCAGCCTTGTATTCAATGGTCTGCCACATGCGAGAGTCGTAGGTCTTCTCTGTTGCATAGCGCATGATTTCGACCTCGAACCCGTCCGGATCTGCCTGGTAGAACTCGTTGCCCTGTCTGATGATGCGACCTTCCCTTTGCTCCAGATCACTTGGGCGCCACGGCGCGTCGAGGTGGTGTTCCGCAACCAGTTTGCGCTGGACGTTGGTGCCGGCACCCATCTTGGCTGTGGACCCCATCATGATGCGAGCGCGGCCTGCGTTCATGTCATCGAATAGCTTCGCCTTTTGCAAATCAGTGTTGGCATCATGGATAAAGCAGATCTCGTGTTCAGGTACACCGTGCGCGATCAGCTTGGCCTTGATGTCGTCATACACGCTGAACTTGCTGCTGCCCGCCAACAGCTCGTCCATCGACACTGTGGATTCTTCGTCATCTTGATTGTCCACGTCCATGCCTCGATCCGGCACTAAGGTGCCGGAACGTTTAGCTTTGGGCGTGGACAGGTCACAGAACACAAGTTGGGTGCCTTTTTTATCGTCCCATGCGTGATAGATCCGCAGGACTTCGGCTACCATCTTGTTCGTCTTGCTGCCGGCGAAGTCTGGCGCGCTCGGATCAATCAGGCGAAAGTCCAGACCCGCCTTGCGGGCATCGTTCGTTATCTTGAGTGGATTGTCGATGCGCGGATCTTTCGGAGGATTCTCCATGCGTTCAATGATGCAACCCTTCGGCCAGCGCTTCACCAAGGAGCCGTCGGCGCGCGTGACAGGCCTGCCATCGTCGTCCAGCAGAGGCTCCTGTTCGCCGATGTACTTCGCCTGCATCGGCGAACGTTCCACCACAATATTAGTCGGCCTGCCACCCTTCAAGGTCGGAACCGGGAACCGCTTGCCCAGCTCGATCGCCTGCTGTTTCAGGTCAGCGAGGGTAACCACGTCGGCGAAGGTTCGGTACTGCGCGATCAGTTCTGGCACATTCTGGAACTTCGAGAACCGACTGTTTAGTTTGTAGTTCATGCCGGTCGCGTCCAGCTCCCAACCTGTGACGACCTGGCCGAAAGTCGAGGCCCACGCATCGAAGTGCTCGATGCCGCGCGCCTTCATCTGGTCGTACTGCATGTACCGCTGCATGGTGTACATCTCAGCGATCGTATTGGAGATCGGCGTGCCGGTACCGCCGAACACGCCACGCCCGTCATGCTTCATTTGCAGGTAGCGGACTTTGACGAACAGGTCGAATGCCTTGTCGCTGCCGATCAGGTTGCCCAAGCCTGAGACGCGGTTCAAAGTCGTGTTGATAAAAAGGTTCTTGAACTCGTGCAGCTCATCGACCATCAGCATGTCAACGCCAAGCTCATCGAAGGTGACCACGCGGTCTTTGGTGCCGGCAGAGGCCTGGCGCTGGAGCTTGGCTTCCATGCGCTCCTTGGCTTTTTCCATGTTCTTGATGGTTACACGGTCTCCGCGTTCTTCCTTCAAGCGCCGCAACGCGGCCGTCAGGTCGTCGATCTGCTCACTCAGGATGGCGTCCAGCGTTTCTGGCGGCATACCGATTTTCTTAAGGCTAGAATGGCCGACGATCACAGCATCCCAATCCCCTGTAGCGATCCGCGCAAACAAGCGCTCGCGGTTCTCCTTCTTGAAATCGCCCTTCTCCGCGATCAGGACTTTCGCATCTGGGTACAGCTCGTAGAACGAGTCTTTCCATTGCAGCAGCAAATGATTGGGCACGGCGATCATGGGCTTGTGGGTCAAGCCCATGCGGCGGCTCTCCATCGCGACACCGATAAACTCGAAGGTCTTCCCCGCACCGACCACGTGGTCGAAAAGAGCTGTACCGTCTTGAATACCGCGCCAGATCGCATTCTTCTGGTGTGGGCGCAATTCGATCGCGACCGAGGCACCGGGAAGTGTCAGGTGCGATCCATTATAGATAGGCGCGACGTTGGTGTTGAAGGTGTCGTTGTAGATGCGGGCTAGGTGATCACGACGGGCCTTATCCTCCCACACCCAATCCAAAAACGCTTGGCGAATCTCATCGGCCTTCTGGTTGGCCACCGCCGTTTTTTCTTCGTTGACCTGGTAGATTGGATTGCGCCGGTCATCGTAGCCAACAATGTCCTTGACTTGGATGGTTCTGTTGACAAGGATAGATTCGATCAGCGCATTCGCCGGCACTTCAACAGTGCCCCAGGTGACCGTCGATGTGGTATGGTCGCCACGCCCGATCTTGGCCATCCATTTACCAAGGGAGGGTTGATACGAGATGGAACGATGCACATTCCCCAGCAGGTGTGTGACGAACTGGTCCACTGTCTCGTGCGGTATCCACGTGGAGCCGAGTTGAATGCCGATATCGATCGGCTCAATGTCCTTGGGTTGCACCAAGCGCAGCGCTTCGGCATTTGCCGCGAATTCCGCGTTGTCCTTAGCCACATCCTCGGCAATCACGAGCTTTCGTTTTACGTTGCCGGTCAGGTAGGCATCCGCGCTTTCCCATGCCATCGTAGCTGGATTGCGATAGATCAGGCCTTTTAAGTCCGACAGCACGTCGGTCTCGGCCTTGCCAGAGAGCCGCACGATGTATGGGATATCCACGCGGCCTGTTTCGTTGAGGGAGACCAGCAGCCCGTCTTTGGCGCTGGCCACCGACGTGATCGAGCGGCTGGGGGTCATCACCCGCTTGGTGAAGATTGCCGCCTTCTTGGCGCTGGGCTCGCGCGCATCGACGCCATCACGCTTTGCAATGTCCTTAGAAATTCCGCGATCGTAGTCTCGTTCGAGTGAATGCAGCAGCGGGTAGTCAGGATCGTCGCCCATCGCTTGGCGGTTGGATAGCGCGCTGATGTAGCCATGCTTTTTCACGAAGCCGTCGTATACGGTATTCAGTATCGTGCGCCAAGCATCGACCTCGGCAGTAGGCATTTCTGCGGATCGCTCCGCGCTCATCAAGCTGCGCAGCGCTGTACGGACTTCGATCAGTCCGCGAATCCGCCCACCCTGCTTGTCGTTTTTCAGATCGACAAATTCGTAGTTGCCGTGATCGAGGATGTCAGGGAGGCGCCGCGCTAGCTTGTCGCCGGCCATGAAGTATGCGCCAACCTTGACACCTTGCGGAATATCGATGTCAGGCTTGGCGATATCGGCGGCGTGCTCCTCGGCGCGATAGATGCCTTCTGGCAGTCGTGCGATTGCGCCGGCCAGGTCGGACGCAAGATCGGAACCATCGTGAGCTACACAGGTCGGCATGTCTGCCCGGTACATATTGGAGGTCAGCGCCATGCGGCCCAGAATCATCTCGGGCCGCGCGACAAAGTAGTTATTCACCAGGATCTCACTGCCGGTTTCGTCGTCTTTGACCATGCCCACAACGGTCCACTCCTTCGACGGCGTTTCGTCGGGCTGTGCCTTCTGCAAGAACACGATGTCGGTCGTTACCTCGGTGAGCGCATTCTCCTTGAACGCGGTATTCGGCAAGCGTATCGCACCGAGCATGTGCGCACGGTCACTGACCCATTCGCGCGCCGCGTTGTTCGCGGCATCCATGAAGTAGCTGCTTACAACGACTGCCACAACCCCACCATCGCGAACCTTATCCAGTGATTTGGCGATGAAGTAATTGTGGATGCTGAACTCGCCCAGCTCACGGTGCTGCGCATCGAATAACGTTTGGTTACCAAACGGTGGGTTACCGATCGCCAAGTCAAAGTATCTGGCCGGGATGGTTACGTCCTGGAAGCCCTTGTTAATGACTGTCGCGGTGGGGTACAAGTGACTTGCGATGGAAGCCGTCGTTGGGTCCAACTCAATGCCGGTGATCTGCGAACGCTCCGCAAGCGCTTGCGGCATCAGGCCGATGAAGTGACCTGTGCCGAGAGCAGATTCAAGTACGCGCCCACCCGTGAAGCCAAGCCGTGCCACGCCGGCATACATGGCTTCAATCACCGGCTGGGAGGTATAGTGCGCATCTTGCGTCGAACGGCGCGCGGCCTCGTACTGCTCTTTTGGGAGGATGTCGGCGAGCTGCTGATACTCTGCTCGCCAATCGTTGTTTCTGTGATCAAAAGCTTGAGGCAAACCACCCCAGCCCACGTATTTCACCAGCACGCTTTGCTCGCCCATGGTTGCGGCACGGCCTTCGCTGGCGAGCTGGTCAATCAATCGCAACGCCGCGATATTCGCTTTGAATTTCGCCTTGGCGCCGCCTTCACCCAGCCGATCGGCATTGGTAATGCGGTAATTCGACGGGGGGGCGCCTAGCTCAGTTCGGTTTCGACCTGGTGCATCGACAGTATCTCGTGCTCCGCCATGTGTGTCCCTGATGACGATTGGTGTTCCGCCAGCACCTGCGTTTCCAGATTCTGTTGCTCCAGCAGCCGACCAAGCAGGATCACTTCGCCCTGCGTTTCCATAGCTTTCAGCTCGTACGGCGAATTCATCGCCCAGCGGTCGAGGATTTTCCAGCCTTGCGTGTTGTACGGCGCTCGTGCCACTGCCTGCAACGTCGATGTCGCCAGCACGCGCTTGGCTACTTCCAGCGGATTCATTTGTCCTTCGATCATCTGTTTCTCCCCTAATCTGGTCGGACACCGTGTCCGCACCTGCTATTTCATCATCCTGCTCAGCCATTACAGCAAGACGCTCGATTGCTTCGACCGTTTCGTTAAATACGAAGTCAAAACTTAACTGCCCTACGTTAATACCAATCTTCTTTCTCTGTGTCATGATAAGTCATATTGAGTTCCAGATGATTTATTTTATCATTGCATTATGCAATAAAAAATTCATAAAAAAACTATTTCCAACGCCGGAAAAATATTCCGTCTATAGTCGTATGAAAATTCCGTTTATAAACAAAAATCAAGAGTTTATTGCTCGGAAATAGTTGTTCTTGAATCACCCTGAATTGCTTCTACCATGCTCAACAGCCTGCCGCCACCGACAAGATCAATCGGTTTCCCCTTGGAAAATTCCCACGCATTGCGTGTAAACTTACCAACGCAAACGATGGCTACGCGATCCGCCCTGTGGTGGACCATTAGGCCGAACATCTCGCGCACAACTGCCGCCCCGACGTTGTTATTTTTCCACTGCTTGCACTGGACCAGCACCTTTGATGCGCCCTTTCGCAGTACCAAGTCCACGCCGCCGTCAGCACCACCCTGACCGGTCTCCGCGATCTGGTAGCCTTGACGGCGATAAACCTCTCCCACAAGCCTCTCAAATGCCTTCCAGTCCATTTCCCGCAACGTGTTCAGGCTGCGCTGCTTGTCGAGCAGCCGACCGCGCTCGCCGGACTTGAATAGTCCGATAATGGTGGCCAAGCCGCACAACGCTATTCCCAAGACGCCCAAACTGGTTGGTACACCAGTTGCCGCCAAGCTGTGCGCAAACGTGCGCCACGGCTCCCGTAATGCGTTCCCTCGGGTGTAATGAGGGATTACCCACCAAACTAGCGACGCGACCGCTATCGGTAGCGGCACCCACCATGACAAAGGAACCGCTTTTGCTGTGCGATAACGGCGCCGGCTCATGCACGCTCCTGCGAATTATTGGCCTCCATGAGCTTGTACTCTCTTATCATCGCCGTCAGGCCACTTGTTGTTTCATCGAGCCATACCTTGCCGCTTACGGTCATTAATGCCAGCCGCAAGGTTTGAAGTGAAATGCGGGAGGCATAAAAACCAATCCGCACGTTCGCATCATGGGTGTGCAGCGTGCCGTACACGCGGTCACGCCGAGGTTGCTCATGCGATGGGATGAAAGAGCGTGTAATGTTCTTCAGCTCCTGTATCTGGCCACCGATCCGACGCAGGACGTCGTGTAGAGCCGAAATCTTTTCTTTCATAACATGCTTTCTTAAAAGGATTCCACTTCCAACTTGGCCATGCGTGCTTCGATGGTGCGGTCGCGCTTGGTCATAGTCTTTGGCTGTACTGCGCCACGTACCTGGGCGGTAGGCGATACGCCGCCAATTTTTAATGCTGGTACGCGGACGCGCGTGGCTTCCAAAACCTTCTGCACGTAGCCATTGCTAAAACCACGCACATAAGAACCAGTATTGTTCATCGAGATAGCGGCAAGCAAAGCGCGCTGCGAGTTCTTATATTTCGCCATCGCGTTCAGATAATTTTCTACCAATATCTTGGCACCTAACCTGTAGTTTTCGCACGGTTCGAACGCAGATTCGATCGTTGATCCTAATCGAAATACATTCCGCACGTTAACCTGTAACGGACCGATGTCTACCAGGTGACCGTTATTTACCAGCTCTTGTGCGATCGCCACAG
Organism: uncultured Burkholderiaceae bacterium; assembly: GCA_964498835.1. Classification (GTDB taxonomy): domain Bacteria; phylum Pseudomonadota; class Gammaproteobacteria; order Burkholderiales; family Burkholderiaceae_D; genus JAGKXB01. Next base: position 55,359 of record CAZCIX010000005.1, read on the forward strand.
CTTCTACCTTCGTCGCTGGAAAGTAGCTACGCACCATCGTTTTGCGCTTCTCCCATGGCAAATTTGCAGGCCCGCTATCGGCCACCGCATATGCATATGCTCCCGACTCCACGTGCGTGATCGCACGCAACGTAATTGGGTCTACCTCTGGTGCGCAGCGATGCATTATAGATTCGAGATCATACGCGTGAGCAACCGGCGTCAACAGGGCAAAACCTAGCAATAGACTGGCGAACGTTTTCATTTTCAGACCTCCAGATCTTTACCAGTGACGAAGGTTTGCAGTGTCATATCCAACAGCTTGGTGGACCAGCCTGCTGCCGCAAATTCAAACTTGGCATCCACAAGTGCGGCGTAGATCTTGTCGTGGAAGACCTGCGGATACATGCCGCCATCTTTGTGTAACAAATCCATGCCTCCAGAATTTTCCAGCACTGCAAAAGCGTTCGGATGAGCGTGCGTGAGAAGCGCAACTACGTCCTCGTACTTTGCCAGCGTTGTATAGTACATTCCCACAACACGCTCTAACTCCGTACGTACGCGATCAGTCAGGACCACAGGTTCTGGATGTCCCTCGAATGCCTCTAGATCAACTGGTAAATTTGAAACGTGCAACTTGATACCAAAGTTTCCGGCCGAATTTGCCATGACGAACAAAGCGAAAGCCTTACGTTCAATCAGGGTAATGTGTGGCCAAAATGCTGCCCATCGTTCTTGATAATGTGTCGGATCTTCCAGCGACCAGTTATACCGCTGCAACAGGCGGTAAAGATGTCGTGCGGCGCTGCGGTCAATTTTTTCATACGTCGTGTGAGGGAACACTTTCATCCGTACAGTGTTCTTCGCCAATATTTTCTCCATTTGCCTCGCACTTACTTGAGGGGAAACTAATGTGTTCACAGCAATTTCCCCTTCTTACCAGCATATCGTATTGTTGCTTTTTCACCCACAGCAGGAAGCTTATCGAGCTTTACTTTTCGGTGAATCGAGATAATGTCGCGCGCATTTTCCAACACAATGAACTCGTCATTGCTGATGATGGTCATGCCAGAATACCTGCCGCCATCCTTGATCTTATCGATAGTTACATCAATCGCCTCGCCGGTATCGTCCAGGCCGATTTGGCGGTAGCGGTCTTTCATCTCCCGGCGAATTTCCCGCTCGCAGACAGCTATGTCGCGGTAGAAGCCCTTCGTGGAAAATTCACAGAAAGGCGTGGAATCGACAACGGTGAAATGTGCTTCGAAGGCTTCATTGATATTGAAGATGCTGGTGTCTCCAGCCGGAATCAGGCGAAAGCGCAAATCATCGACCGTCAACGCGCGGTTCACGTACTGGCCAGCATCATCGATAAGCTCGAATGAGTATTCGCGAATAACCTCAGTGATGAGGTCTTCTTGCTTGACCACTACCCGCACTGGAGGGAACTCGTTATAACAGTTGATGGAAACATCGAAGCTGCACTCGCCGACAGGCCCGCGCTGTAAAAGTACCATGAACCAGGCACCAGCCAACGTGCCGTTGCCCGCCCGATAGGACATCGAGACGCGGCATGGCGTTGCAATCTTTGCCCGCGCTGCGAACTCATCCATGCGGAAATACTCCAGCTTCTTTCCCCTGATGGGGGGATGGCCAGCGTTGAAGATAAGCATTTCATCACGCGGCAAACGCATCACTTCGTCCGTGGTCATCAAGTTGCGCTCAACCAGTTCTTCAGACACGCTCATTTGACCTAGCATTGAACTCATGCGACTGCCGGAGTAAGAAACGTTCTGGCGCTTGACCGTTGCAACGCCGGTCATCTTCGACAGTTCCTCCGCCGTCTTCAATGAGTTCGGCGCGAATGCTGTGCGGAGTTGGCATCCTGATACGATGGTCTGGTTTTCACCGTATGCCTCTTCTAACTGGATCGTGTCCTGCGCGAACAGGTAGGCGGTGATGCCGTAGCCAGCGATATAGCCTAGCCCGTCTTGGAGCTGCTCCAGTCTCTTTAATGTCGGCAGCTCATCAATGATGAGGCCAAGCCGGTGGCGGTAGCTTTTCACGCTACGGCCATCCTCAAACTCTAGGTTGCTGGTCAGCTTGCGCAGTAGGTATGTAATGAACAGGCGCACCAGTGGGCGCAAGCGATCTTTGTCCGATGGAGGAACCACAATGTACAGCGAGACCGGCTTTGTATGGTTCATCAGGTCGTTAATGGTGAAGTCCGACCGGGCGATATTGCGCGCCACCACAGGCTCGGCAAACAGCGTGAGCTTCGTCCTTGCTGTGGAAAGGACACTATTACGCTCCTTCTCTTCTTTGTTCAACATCGATCGCGCTTCCCGCGCCACAGCCGGGTGCGTTTTCGTTGGCTTGCCGTTCGAGTCCAGCCATCCCATGCTCAGCGTTGGATCGTGTTCAGCGTCCAGCATCCGGTTGTACATCTGCTCTGGGTCTGTGAAGCTCGGGTCGGCCAGGTAATTCGCAACTCCAGTAAGAGACTTGTCATGCTCGAAGTACATCACGTGGAGGATCACGCCGATAAGCAGGTCGAACGACGTGGAAACCCAATGGTCTTCCCTCCCTTTGCCTTCGGGGTCCGCAATTGCCGCCGCGATATTCTGCGCATCCATCTCGTCGAACTCGGTGAACAGCCGGATCTCCTGCATGACGTTCCAACCGCATGCCACGTTGTAGCGCGTCTTGCCGTCGATGCTTTTTTGATCAATAGCAGTAGGATCGAAACGAATAACCAGTGAGCCAGCACAGTGACGGAAGCCACTCGACAGCTCGAAATTCTCACCTTTGATGTCGTTGGTCGCTGTGCTGTGTGGATACGACAGCAGTGTGCAAAGCACTGGGCCGACGCCTTTACCACTACGTGATGGTGCAAAGCAGAGCACATGGGCCGGTTCGTTATATCGCAAGACCATGCGCCCGTTAGGTGTATCGAACGCGCCCACGTAAAAACCGGAAGCACGGAATTGAAAGGTCTTTCGATTATGGCCTTTGCCTTCGACATATTTATGCGAGATGAGTTTCATCTGCTCAATGTCTTTCAAAGTTGCCCAACGTGCTGAGCCATGCAGATCATCTGGTAACTCCGATTGCATAGAACGACGGTATAGCATCCAGATGCCGATGCCTACGCTAACGATCGCTCCGCCGATAGCAATAAATTGTGTTCTCGTAATGTAAGAACCGAGCAAACCGCCCTCGTTCATCCACTGGAGGTTCCAGAACCACCACGCAAATGGTTGATACACTTTTTTATGTTCACCAAACGACCAGGCAGCCTCACCTAGGCCAACTTGATAATCCATCACCGAAGCGAAGTATTGTGTCGCAATCCACGATGCGAGACACATACACATTAGAAAAGCCAAAACTACCGACATTCCAAAGCGCACATTAGTATTTCGCTGATTCGATTTCATAAATATAGGGCTTACTATTTTGATATATTTTTTATAATTATAATATAATAATGTTATTATAATAAAATAAATCAAGATTGCCGAGACATTTCTTTTTCTTTATTGTTCAGCACGATACCTCTACCGCCTTGATAGACAATCTTGGCAGATTTTCCGACCAATGGAACTCGGTCGAGTTTTTCTAAATCGTGCGCGATAGCAGTGCTGCACCCCACGTTCTGAACACTATGTTCCACCGTGTTGGCAATGATCGGTCCTACGTAGCGCCGGTTATCTTTTGGGAACACTACTACAAAATTTTCCCCCAAGGCGGCACGTGCGCACTCCTCGGGAGTTCGGACTGCACGAGCACGATCTACCGCAGGCAAAACTTGTTCTAACACTGCATTCTTCCCTTCTTCGAAGTGCAGATCGTTAAAATCAGACAAAATACCAGTAACGTCTTTAAACGTTGGAAATACTACTGCCCCGCCGTGCTTAGCTGAAGCGTCGAGCGCCTTTTCCCTGCCCACGTTGTTAATGAGGATTGCGGCCCGATGCCCGCTGGTTTCGTTTGTGATGTCCCCCACCACTCGGGGCACTCCGGCAACGACTGACTTCCATTCTAGGCGCATGACACAATCGTGGTTTGCCACAAGACGCACGGCCTGACCGTCGATCTTCACCTCCTCTGCACCGATCAAGGAGAGGGCCAGCGGCGAATGCAACTCGCTGGCAATCAGGTTGTTGAGAGCCGATAAAATACGGGCGTCGGTGAGCACGTCGTCATCGCCGCACATGACCCGAGCCCTGCCGCCCAACTTTGATTTGAGCGTCCGCATCACGGCATCAATGTTTCCGCTGTCAAAGATTTCAACGACCGGTAGACCGGTTGCGACGTGCAAACTCGCCGCCGTAGCGTAACCTTCTGCGAATAGCACGGAGTCAGAGCCATCCAAGGTGCCGAGCAGATTGAAGTTTCCGGTCTTTTGCCCGCCCTTCTCGAACATCTTGATCTTGGTTGGATCAGCAGGAATGTACTGCAAACTCCATACTTTGCCGTCTGCGTCGCGTACTGGCGTCACCAAGCGGTCCCCATCCTTGCGCAGACCGATGGCAGGCACCCCCTTGCGAACACAGTAGGGGTGTGAGTCGTCAGCGGCTTCCAGATGGTCCCATTTTTGCTGCGAACGTTGCGCTACTGCTTCGCGTTCGCTGGCCAGCTCGGCGTCGCGCATCTTCCTGTTTTCTTCCGCCTGACGCTCGAACAGCGCTCGCTGCTCAGGCGTCAAGGCCTGGTCTTTAGGAGACCAAGGTCTTGCGTATCCAGTGTCGTGATTCTGGATGAAGCCATTCACCACCTTGACGCTGATGCCGTTTTCGATCACATCCTCAATCGCGGCACGGTAGGCACCCTTGAGCGCCTTGTGATTCCGGCTTGTAGTTACAGTAGTGCGCTGCCACGTGCCATCCATTACTGGTACCCCATCCAGCACCAGGCCGGCGTCACGAAGAGCATATGCTAGATCGGAGACCCATTCGCTCACTGGCTCTACTGGTACGCCCATCCAGCGCTGAAACGGAGCTCTATCGGTACCAAATGGTACATACCAGCTCTTGCGATTCTTATCCCACTTGGCACCCAGCCGCTTTGCTTCTTCTTTTTCTTTAAACAACACGTTGATGTATGTGTGGCCCACCGTTTCCGACGTTGGAAATAACGGTAGAGCCTTTACGCCCTGCTCCAGACCACTCGCCAGCGTAGTGGCACCAATGCGCGTAGTGTCAGTTTTGCTCATGTCACAATTCAGGTTAATTGTTGAAGGAGTCCGGCCATCGCTGTACTGAATCGCTACGGATTTCTTGTTGCGCCGCTCGATCTGAAAACTAGCGTCAAACGATCTGCGATCGTGAATCACCGTAGGAATCACCTCATCCACGCCAGTCTTCAAGACGCGGTATTCGGCAGCATTTGCATCTTTCATCTTATTTCCTTCGCGACAGGACCGGCCTAGCCGAACCTGTCTTCTACAGATCAGCGAGACAAACCGTGATTCTTTTCCTTGGTCTTCACAGACGCCTTGCCATTCGTATAGCCGATCAATAGCGACTTCTTGCTGGGCAAGTCGAATTTGTGATCAACGCCAAATGCCCGCTTTTCGTGTACCGCAACCATGCTGCGCCCAATGTCCTGTACGATGTGGTGATCCGTCTCATGCAACAGGCGCCCGCTGTAGCAACCTGCCCCGGTGTTGACTGTCTGCACGCCGAAGTCCTTTTTCAACGCGAATTCTTGCGCGTCATTTCGCGAGGCCAGAACTGCCTTGGTGTGTACATCTTGTACAGCGGTCGGCGAGGCCGACTTCAAATCAAGTGTGCGACGCTCAAGGCGTTTGAGATCTTGCGCGGTTGGCTCATAGCCGATCACGTCCAGACCTTCGACCTTCGCGTGATACCAGGCCTCGGCGCGAAACTTCTCAGAGCCGGTCACCTCGATCGCCTTCCATCCCTTTGCTTTGGCCAGCTCCACGCCGGCTTGGAACGCATCCATCTGTTTGTCGATAAAGCGAATCTTGTCGCCCTCGTCAACCAAGACCTCACGCTCCTCGCCCTGTCGGCGATAAATACCAGCTTCGCCGCGAACAAAACGACCATTCAAGAGCGTGGCCGGGATGGTGGCTTGCACCTTCATCTGCGTCTTTAGGGCTTTTTCCTTGTCATCGACATCAGCCGATTGAGCTGCTTGCTTGATCGAATCAGGTACGGCAGGAAAGATCACCAGTGGTGTCGCCTGACGGAAAGTATTCTCGCGGTCCTCGACTTCAGCCACGTTAGCCGCCCCACTGGTGGTCTGTTTTTCCAGCGCTATGTCCGTGCTGTTGTCTTGGTCAGTTACGAATTCCTTAAGCATGTCTTCGACAACTGGTTTCAATTGCTCCATCTTATCGGCCGGCACCAGCCAGCCATCGGCATCCTTGTCGAATTTCGCGCCTTCTATCTTACGCATTTCACCGATCAGTTCCTGGTTGAAATCAGATTTGACGATGAAGCCGTCTTTCACTTTCTCAATCGTCACGTTGTCACCCTCTAGCGCGATGACAAAGTCGCGGCCTTTCGGTACCTTCGCCAAATTCTTAGTGTCACTGTCAGCAGTTTCTTGAACGGCATACATAAAACCTCCTATGTAATAAATATTTTACTCTTGCGCTAAAAAAATCTGGTCTCAACAACCTACTGCCACAAGCCGACCAAACGAGCTTGTAATGTATTACAGGGAAATGCCACCACGTTCTTTGGAATGCGAGCGATCGACGACAGTGCCGCGACCACCTGCATATTCAATCGCCACATCGCGACTCACAGCCGGCGCACGATCAAGCTTCGCCAGATCGTGGATCACTACGCTATCCTTGCCAACATGCTGCACTATATAAAAGTCTGTTCGTGTAACCACAATACCAATCGTTCGTTTGCCATCGGCAGGCAATTGGATGACTACTTCATCACCGAACTTATCACGTGCAGTTTTCACCGCAATTGCATAACTTGCGCTAAGCACATCCACTTGGCCAAATGCAACTTTTTGCTTTTCCTGTTCACGATGAATGGTAGCAACGATCTGATTCATGCGGACTGTGGAAATCTGCATCAGATTTGCAGCATCCACCTGTCGCATTCCATCTACAAAAACGAGGCGAGCAGCTTCACGACTATCCTTCGATAACCGGGTGCCGCTCACTAACATATTAAATTCCATTAAATTCATTGAAAAACTTTTTCTAAACTGAAACGCTCATTTTCTTGGGCTGAACGATGACCCCACAAACTTCTGGGACGACAATTTCCGAACATTCAGCAAATGCTGCCAACGCCTCTTGACCGATGGTGTTCAGCCAATCTTGATAGACATCCATTTTCACCGAACCATCACTATTTATAGCAAATGGAATAGGTTGATCTTCAAACACACGTGCCACCACCGCAGACGAAACAACTTGTACAACACTTGGAACAAAATCCGCCCGCGCTACCGCCGAAACAATATTTTTTTTATTACTGTTTTGCATTCGAAGCTCCCTAATCTTGTCAGGCCCATTGCCTGATTGCATAATACACAATAATTTTAAAAAGTAAATAGTTTTAAGTATTAACTTTCTATTTATTTCCTATTAACAACATTGTGATCTTATATTGTTCAATTTGTATCAAGTTTCACTAAATGTACCTTTCCTTGTAGCTGGCCGACATTCTTTATCTGTGCCACCACTGAGCGTTTCGGCACGACAAAGCTCAACGATCGCTCGTCTAACCCCAGTTTTCTGGTAAGAATTGGCCAATAGAATCTGTCGATACCCAACAAAATTCGTACCGCGACGCCAGCAAGCAGATCCTCAGAAAAATGGTGTGGTGCCTGTGATGCCAGTACCAGCGAAATACCGTACTTACGCGCCTCTAAGATCAGCTTATTCAAAATATGGTCCGGGTCGTCGTTCACGTACAAGTGTGCCTCGTCAACCACCAGCATTTCTACAACATCACTTTGTTGACCACGTTGGATTGCCTCGCTAAAAATAGATTCCAAGCGCACTGTCATGAATAATTTCTTCTCATCATTCGAGAGTGCTTTGATGTCGTAATGCCAAACCGCTGCGTGCGAATTAAAAGGCGGTGGCGTGCTACGGAAAATACCGATGGAATTTAAATTTTCGAGCCGATCAACAATAGACTTGAGTACATCGCTGCTGTCATACTTGATGATGTCCTCTAACTCGCGGCCGGTGCGAATCTCGTTCAGATAGCCGGTGAATGAGGCCAGTACCTTCTTGCGCGCCTGATCGATCTGCTTTTGCAATTCGCTATCAGATAACTCCTCACCACGCTTAGCCGCTGCCATCTGTTTTGCGTGCAAGGTCTTGGCTAAACGATTCACTTCTTCCAAATAGTGCATCGTTGCCGTGTTGGTCCCGAAGAACATAGAGTTAAGCCTCTTTTTCGCGAAACGAACCGCGTCTAGCACAGTCGGGTGCCGCTTACCAAAGTGCTTCGGTCCCCAGCGTAACAAACCATCGACGTGGCCGCCATCATGCACCCACCACGACTTTAAATCACCATCGAATTGTGCGCCTGCTGCACGTGCACGATCCTTTTCCTCAAATGGAACATCGAGATAAATCCTACCCTTTTTTATACTGGCTGGCAGTGACTCTTGGCCCAACCACCATGTAGCCGGGTCATCAATCTTGAAGCCGTGGAAGTTGTAGAGGTCAATCAGGATATTGCGTAGTACGGCTTCTTGCTTAGGGCCGATTTTGTGGGATGTGCGATTAATTGCAGAGATGAAAGCTTGGATGCGTTTACGCACGCCACCAAAATCGGGATCTGGATTGACTTCGAGCGGATTAAAACCAAAGTCCGTCGATTCAGAAAATTTAACCGATGAAGCACCAGTTAGGCCCATGTCACCATGCGCGTCAAAAACATGGACTCGAATCTTTCCATCACTTGAAGTGCATGCCTGTTCGACGATACTACGCAGTGTATGGCTTTTCCCTGAGCCAGGATCTCCCAACAACAGCGCATGCGAATTGATCGCCATGCGGCTGTCCCATACAACAGGAGTAGCCATTCCATATCTCTCACCGTTCACACTTGTCCCTAACCTTATTTGCATAACATCACCACTCAAACTCCCTAATAAACATAATATAATTTAATTATTGCATTAATAGAAAAAAAGCGGACGACTGCCCGCTTTTAGTTAAGCATTAAGTCCGTTGATCGCCTTAAATAGCGTGGTGACCAAGAGATGATCTTCGGCAGGTACGTCACAACCAAGTTGCCCGATGGCGTTACGCAATTCTCCGACTGGTAACATAATAGAAACGATGTGACCCTTAGTATCGAAGCAGTTCATGTTGAACAGTACTTCGAGCTGATCCATCGAAATTTTTAACTCACGCTTGTCGTTAAGCATAGGCGTATTCAATGCACCCACGCCCTCGGGAATGATTATATCGCCGCCAGTGTCCACCAACTTGTTCATGCGTGTAGGAGCGGACGAGCCAAACGGATAGCTGTAGGTTTCGTTTTCGCGAACCTCGGACTGAGCATACTGCTGTATGTCATGTATCAAGGAATCGGTCAGGTCACCGCCCTTGTGCGGTTGCTTGAATGACCACGGCGTATCACCAGGCTGCGGGATGATGTCAACATTGGATATCTTCGGCTTAAGAACTTCACGAGCTTTACGTAAATCGCCAGATGTAAGTGCGCGCCCCTCAAGCTTGGCCGTTTCGACCAATTCATCACGCGTACCCTTTGGCAGAGCTTTGAATTGCTCAAGTAGGGAGGCATATGTGATGATGCCAGCGTCAACCACGTCCTTCCATTCTGGATCAATCAGGGAAAGTATACGACTTATGTAAGCGTTAGGCTTTTTCAGCAGTTTCGCGAGCTGCTGCTTTTGCAGTTCGGGATTTTCTTCCAAAATCTGTTTGAAGAAGGTTGCTGTTTCCAGCTCAGTAAGATCCTCTCGTTGAAGATTCTCAGCGAGCTGAGCAAAGCGCAGCTTCGCACCTTTCAGATCCTGACGCACAAAAGCCTCAACGGTATCAGAGTCTGACCGGCCCTTGGATCGATTGAGTTTCTTGGCTCGCCAGCGACGCTCGCCCCAGATGATCTCGTAGCGGCCGTCCGGTTTCTCGCGCACAGTAATCGGGGTCTGTTGACCCTCCTCATGGATTTCATCTGCGAATAGTTCTAGACTTTCTTGATTCTGCGGATCAATGATGCCGTCGATCGAGCTCAAACTTTTACGAGGTTGATTGGGGTCAGGATCAATGTCGTCAAGCGGAATGTGAATCGTCTGTCTGCCAGGCGCTGACAGACTGTTCAGGAAATCGACGGTGCTAGTGTCGGCGGGTGTAGTCATTATATGTTCCAAATTATTCAACAAGTTTCAATGCGCGGTCTGTGAATTCACGCCACTCTTTTTTTAGTCTGCTATCCTTCGCATACTTCCAAACAGGGAGGAAGTTGTCGAGAGCATCAGACACGTGCTGACGCGACGAAAACTCACCAACAACCTTGGCACCGAATTTTTGACGCAAGGTTTCGCACTGCGCGCGTTGCGTGCTGGACGAGCGGTTCATCAAATTGATGACATAATTCACGTCCAGAATAGGATTGCGCTTTTTTGCATCCTCAATGGACTCGAACGTATCTTCAAGTCCTACGAACGATGCGCGGCTTGGCTTGATCGCAACGAAAGCCACATCCGACCAGAACAACGGTGCTACTAGGCGCGGCCCGAGAGATGGTGGCGTATCGAAGATGATGTAATCGAATGGTAATTGACGAATGGTTCTGCGCATCTTGATCGCCATTTCCAGAATATCATTGTTACGCACATCAAGCGACTGAAGGCGCTTATGCCCATGCAAAATACTTAGTTTATCGTGAGGCGTTTGGTAAAAATTCAGCGGTTCGCTCCCGAAAAGCTGTTCAGCACCACCTGGCTTTTTAGTAATTTTCATATTCTTGCTCAGGAACTGCGACGCATTGCCTTGCGTATCGAGATCAACGAGGAGCACAGAATGTCCCTGCTCTTGTGCAGCAAATGCTAAATGACACGCGATCGTCGTTTTGCCGACGCCGCCTTTCTGGTTCACAACCGTGAAAAGCCTAGCCATTTAACTCTCCCGGACTTCTTCGAGCGAGCATTTAATTCGTTCGGCAATAAGCATCGGAACCGATACTAGCTTTCCACGTTTAACAGTTTCTTTGGTTGATAATAGCAACAGGCACTCATAAATTTTTTCTGGTAGACGCACCAGAACTTGTTTTTTTACTTCCTTGACTTTCGGCACAACAGCCCCCCTTTTGATATCGTGATAGCATGATAGCCAGAATTCAACCGAAAGACAACAATAAAAACACATTTTTATGTTACATTTTATAAATAAAAATACCGCGACAAGCGCGGAATTTTCCAACGTTGGAAATGCAAATTATCCCTGCTTCACCCCTTGTGGCGGATAAACGTAGGTCACCCACCAAAATATCGCCGTATAGCAATAGCAGGCCTTCGAGACACCGCACTTATCCGCCATCAGCTCGATCTCGTCAGCTTGGTCGGAAACGAGGGAAATGTTGAGCTGCTCCCACCCTGTTGTTCCAATCTTGTTGCCAGCGAACGATAGCGCGGTCTTGGGCTTCCGCCAATGCAAACCATGTTCCCATGGTCTCTCGGCGGTAAAGCGAGTCAACATATCCGCAAACATTGTCGTCAGCGACGGGTAAAGAAACGGAGTGATGCCTTTCAAATAGGTATAGACTGCCGCATGACAGCGGGTTGAAATAGGTTTGAGTTTTTCGTGCCGCGTCTTAGGACGACCGATCTTTATGCCCGCCCCGCTTTTCAGCTTGCCTTCACTTTTGGTGTCGGTTTCATTAGCCATAATATTTATTTAAGTATAATCTTTTATAAGATCATATATTAAAAGAATTATGCCGCCAAGTATTCTGTCTATAGACAGAATACTTGGCGCTTTTATGACAATCATCAAAACAAGGACGCAAACAAGGTGATTTCTGTGGCAAACCAGCACGATCTGAATATGGCCGGAAACAGCAGCGTCACTTAACGTCGTCCTAGGACACGTTTATACGGGCCAGGAAATACGATGTCGCGCGTAACCTGGATGTTGAAACGGTAGCCGGGCTGCTGCGTCAGCGTCGGTTGGACCTTAAGGTCGCGCTGGATCAAGCCCGTTGAGACCTGACCAAGCTGCTGGCCAAGCGCACCAGCCGCCGTCTGCGCCGCCGTTGGTGGTCCGTTCGTCGAAGACTGCTGGGGCTGCGAAATCTGCACGCCAGCTGATACGAAGCTGAGCATCAAGGCCGAAGTGTAAATGCGTAAGTAATGATTATCAACATCAGCGTCAAATCCTGCATAGCCAGCCTGGTCAGCGCCGGGCATACCACTCAAGTTCAGGGAGCTACTGTCATCAAAGATGATACGGTTCCACACCGTCAAGAAACGCTTTTGCCCTACCGCGATCTGGCTATCATACGTCCCGCATATCTTTGCACCTTGCGGAATAAGCAAATACTTACCGCTTGCCGAATCATAGACATCTTCACGGACTTGCGCACATACCTGCCCGGGCAAATCAGAGTTCATACCGTCGATCAGGAATGCAGGGATCTTCCAACCCATTTTCAATTCGTACTTGGAAATCGGTGCCAAGCGTGTTTCACGCAAGTAGTATTGTCCCATTTTCGATTCAGCCTCACGCAAGAAGGCCTCCTTACGACCTTGCTTGTTTTGATCATCCTGCTCGACAATGCGCGGCGCGGCCCCGTAGCCAGCGACCGTGCCGTTGTTGGCAACATCGCCAGCACTCGGCAGCGCAGAGAAAATCTGATTTCCCTGCGTTACACCCTGAGCCTTTGTACTACTACCATCCCAACCACCACCTGTCACTTCTGTTCCACTCTTGAGCGCCGCCTCGCGCTGCTGCGCGCGCGTATCTTCCAAGCGTTGCTTGGCCAGTTGCGCTGGATTAGGGCTAGGTGCCAGACCTGCCTTCGTCTCAGTGTTAAGCGCCGGCACCAGCACACTAGGCTGCTGTTGTCCATTCGGTTTGCCACTAGGTGAACTCATGGCCTGAGCC
>CAZCIX010000006.1:0-59633 GCA_964498835.1 uncultured Burkholderiaceae bacterium
CTGTATCAGTGCCGAATTGGTAATCTATGATTGCCTCTGCAATCTTTCGTTGCGCTTCTGGATCTCTAAAAATAGTCAGATTTTGAGCAACTTCCTTAAGTACGGCTGAGTCACTTCTAAATCGTCTTCTGCAAATTGCCCATGCAAGACTCCGTTGCGCCTGTACATCAGTCAAGCAATCCATCTTGCTAGCGATCACCTGAAGCACAGCCAAATGAATGCCAAACTTCCCATTTAAAATTGCCTGTGCAATCCTTTGCTGCGCGAACGAATCAGTAAAAACAGTCAAATTTTGAGCGACTTCCTGCAGCACAGTTGGGTCTGTGCCGAAATTCCCCTCCAAAATTGCCTTTGCAATCCATCGCTGCGCATCCGAATCAGCAAATATAGTGATATTTTTAGCAATTATATGAAGCATGACTGAATCAGTGCCAAATCTTCCTTTACAAATTGCCCATGCAATATTTTGCTGCGCTATGGGGTTGACAAAAATAGCCAGATTTTGAGCGACTGTCTGGAGCACAGTTGGATCGGCACCAAATCTGTTGTGCCTAATTGCCAATCCAATCGTTAATTGCGCCTGCGAATCGGTAAACATAGTCAGATTTTGAGCAATGATCTGCAACACAGCTGAATCAGTACCCAATCTTCCTTCACGAATTGCCTGTGCAATCTCTCGTTGCGCCTCTCCATCGGCAAAAACAGTCAGATTTTGAACAACTACCCGAAGCACGGCTAAATCAGTACCAAATCTTCCTGCTCGAATTGCTTGTGCAATCGTTCGTTGCGCTTCTCTATCGGTAAAAGTCGCCAGATTCTGAGCGATTCCTAAAAGTACAGTTGAATCAATACCCAATTTACCCCTCAAAATAGCATGGGCAATTTTTCTTTGATTCTCTGCTTGTTTAGACCATTCCGAGTCTTTTAATCTGTCTAATCTGGTTTGAGGTGATATCAACGTCGATATTTTTTCATTGATTTCCTCACGATGTCGTCGCACTTCTGCATCAGTAAAACAATCCAAATTTTTAATGAGTTGGTGAAGCATCGTTGGATCAGCACCAAATCTTCCCTCACGAATTGCCCATACAATCTCTTTTTGCGCTTCTCGACTGGTAAACATAGGCAAATTTTGAATAACAGCCTGGAGCACAGCGAGATCGGTACCCAATCTTCCTGCTCGAATTGCACATGCAATCGTCTGTTTTGCTTTTAAATCGGTAAACATCGTCAGATTCTGCGCAACTACCTGCAACACGGCTGAGTCAGCGCCCAATCTGCCCTCGTAAATGACCTGTGCAATTTCTTGTTGCATATTGCTTCCCAATGCCGAGAGCAAAGGAAAAAGCACCATCATTTCTTTATTAGGTAAAAATCCTAGTTGCACATCGCTTGTAACCTCAATCTCCAACGGTTTACCCGAAAAGAATGACGCCATTCTTTTTACAAAATGTTCGGATGACAAATCATCGGATACTTTCAGTAAGTGACGAACAAGTTTATCTTGGTCGGCCGAAGGCAAATTCGGAGTGCCATGTTGCAAACCATCAAAAAAGAGTGGATCAATCACAACTCCATCGCACCATGCTTTGGCTATCTCAGCTTGGACAGATGCATCATTAAAAAACTTCGCCCTCTGATCAGGAGAAGACAACATAGTTTCAAATTGCTGTTTCTCAACTTGGTTCTCAGTTTTGTAAAGAATGGCTTCAGCTAATTGCTGATTGTTAAGAACCTCTCCTTGATGGAAAAACGCATGACATGTCCCCCAAAACACCCTCAATGTTTGGACAGTGCTACCAGCAATTTTGTGGGCGATCGTTTCAAATGCTACAAGCTCTCGAGTGTCAACCGCTGTCACTACGATAGTTGGTACATCGGCATCATTGTTAAGCGTGTTTTTTGAATCTATCACATCCTCTTCGCGCAACTCACGTTGCGCAGTTGAATCTTCAAAACATACATCGTCATCAGTATTGCCCCCATCTTTTATCCGTGCAGCTTGCAAATCAGTAAAAATCGGATTGCTCGTTGGAGATGCCGAAAAATATGCAGTGGGAAAAGAGGAATGTATTGCCGGCATAATGTGTTTTAATCCTTTATAAATTTAACACGTAGCAAAAACATAACGAAATATTGTGATATGCAATAATGAAAACATTAGTTAACGCTGCAATACAAACACCTTCATCTAAGTTTTGATGGAAACTTACCGGGAAGACAACTCAAGTATTACACCGTAATTAAAACGGTGTTCTTTAATAAATAGACTATGTTTTAATTGACTACTGCTGCCAATTCATTTGGCATGGAACAGATTCGCTCAATGTTATAAATTTTACACTAATTGTAAATATAACATCAAAAATTTATATCCGACTCCTACCAGTTAATACATAACCTCACTGCCGCTTTGCCTGCTGCACTCCCGTTACTTCGCGCAGCACATTCAATGCTTTTTGCAATTGGCTGGTAGAACTAATTTCAGCGATGAAAGACATGCTGGCCTGCCCTTTATTGCTTTGAGTACGGACGCCAGTGACGTTGATTTTTTCACGTGAGAAAACTTCTGAAATATCGCGCAACAAACCCTGCCTATCATTCGCTAAAACAAAAATATCGACTGGATAAATTGCGCCCAACTCTGCCTGCCCCCAAGCAGTTTGAATCATGCGTTGCTCGGCATGAGTGCGCATTTCGGCAATATTTTTACAGTTACTGCGATGAATCGAGACGCCTTTGCCACGTGTGATAAACCCAACAATATCATCAGGTGGAGCAGGCCGGCAGCATTTTGCCAATTGCGTCATCAAACCGCCAGTACCAACCACCAACACGCCTGATTGGGTTTCTTGTTTCGGATGCGCAATGCGCCCTTTATTTAATAAAAAAGCATCAGCTTCAGATTGCTCAGGCACATCCTTGCCTGACGAAGTGTCATGTAAAGCTTGTTCCACCTGACGCAAACTAAACTCTTCTTTGCCGACCGAAAGAAACAAAGCATCGACTTTGGCAAAGCCCAGCTTCTGTGCCAATGCTTCTAAATTGATCGCTGTTTTGCCTTCACGCTGCAAGGTTTTTTCTACTAAGGCTCGCCCATAGGCCAAAGTTTCTTCCTGCTCGATGGCATTAAACCAAGCACGAATTTTGCTGCGCGCACGAGCACTTTTGGTATAACCCAAGGACAACCAGTCACGCGATGGGCCAGCCGTGCCCAGACTACCTTTAGCGGTAATGATTTCCAGCGTTTGGCCATTTTTAAGCGGCGTGTTGAGCGGTACCATCACGCCGTCAATACGCGCACCGCGGCAGCGATGCCCGACGTCGGTATGCAAATGGTAGGCAAAATCAATCGCGGTCGCACCGGCAGGCAACTCAATCACGCGTGCTTGTGGCGTCAGGACAAAAATCCTGTCATCCAACATGCCGGATGCTAAGTTTTCACCCCATTGAGGATGATCGTTTTTAGGTTGATTGGACTGATTAGCTTGATCTTCTTCTGCTGCGATGACAGTGTCGGCAACATCACTTTTCCAAGCCAATAGTTGCCGCAACCAAGCGATTTTTTCATCGTATTTTTGCTCGGAAAAATTTGACCCACCGGCTTCTTTATAACGCCAGTGCGCTGCCACGCCGTATTCGGCAAAGCGATGCATCTCCTCGGTGCGGATTTGCACTTCCATGGCACGCTTATTGCCAAACTGATCCTGCGCCCACACCACGGTATGCAAGGATTGATAGCCATTTTCCTTGGGACGCGCAATGTAATCGTCGAACTCGCGCTCAATCGGCTCCCAAATATGGTGCACTACACTGAGTGCGGCGTAGCAGGTTTTGACATCCGCAACGATGATCCGAAAAGCCAGAATGTCGTATAGGTCAGAAAAATCCAGCGACTTGCCGCGCATCTTGTTCCAGATGCTGAAAATATGTTTGGGCCGCCCCGAAACTTCCGCCTTGATTTCTGCCGTCGCCAATTCATACTTCAGACTCGCCATAACACGGTCTATCCACCCCAAACGCTCGACGCGCTTTTCTTCCAGCAATTGCGCAATTTTTTTGTAGGTTACAGGCTCGATCAAACGAAACGACAAATCCTCCAACTCCCATTTCAGCTGCCAAATTCCCAATCGATTTGCTAATGGCGCATATAAATCCAGCGTTTCTTTGGCATACATCACTGCCATTTCAGCCATGTCAGTCATCTCGTTTTGCGCTTTATGTTGTGCCAAATAACGTAACGTAGCAACGCGCGACGCCAGCCAAATCAACACCACCCGCATATCGGATGCCATCGCCAGCAGCATTTTGCGTAGAGTTTCCAACTGCATCTGCGCTTGTTGCGCCGCATTCTTGCTACGTTTGACTTCTTGGTGTTGCACAACAAAAGTACGCAAGCGCATTAACTGTGCAATTCCAACAATCAAACCGCTCACGTCTTTGCCAAAGCGCAATTCAATCGTTTCTAATGCTTTAGCATCCATCGTTGTATTCGTCGCATTGATCGCATTCGGCGTATTCAACGATATAAATGGAATTTCACATAACAAACCTGCAAGACGTGTTTCCACATCCGTCTTCAACGATGCCAATATCAGCGTCAAGGTGTGCGAAAACTCCAGCGCCGATTGCCCCGTTGCCACTTTTTTACCCACATAAAGCGATGCAGCTAAATCTTGCGCCTCCGTGATGCGCACCGCGTCCTTGGCATCTAAACCATCAATCAATTTGATTCGCTTTCAATCAATTTTTTCAGCATTCAAAAAATTCTGCACAATCGCGATTTGTTCGGGATGAACAAAAGTCGGTGCATGGCCGACTCCAGGGATTTCTACCAAGGTCGCTTTAGGCCCGCGCTGCGTCATGGCCTGCGCTGTGTCTGTCGTCAACAAATCCGACTCAGCACCGCGTACTAACAAAGTAGGACATTGAATCGCATCATAGGCAGACCACAAAATCACCTCCTGCTTTTTGATGTTCTCCACTTCCGCACTTGCTTGTTGAAACGGCACAGCCAAACCAAGGTCATAGTGGCGAATCCAAGATCCATCGGCATCCTGACGCAATACATCACGGCCAAGTTTATGCCATTCCTCATCACTATGTGGGCCAAACGAGTTCGAAATAGTACGAATAAAATGGACTCCATCAGCCAAGGTCGCAAAACGCATGGGCTGTCCTAAATATTCACCAATACGCCTCAAAGCAGTGACATTCAATGTGGGGCCAATGTCATTCAAAATCAACTTACGTATCGGACTGCCTGGTAACGAGGCCAAGATCATGCCAATCAAACCACCCATCGACGTACCTAGCCAACTGACTGCTGTCGCCCCATTTGCTAATACTTGCGCCAACAAGGTCACCATATCACTGACATATTGCGGAATGTTGTATAGCTGTGGATCACGCAAATGGCTGGATCGACCACGCCCGACGACATCAGGACAAATCACGCGATAAGACGTACTCAATGCAGTCGCCAAAGAATCAAAATCATCCGCCACCCGTGTCAAACCGTGTACGCATATCAATATATTGCTATTGCATGGATCGCCCCATTCTTTGTAGGCCATTTTGTGCAACCCAACAGTTGAAACGCATTGCACGAATTTGATTTGAGCGGGAGAGATAACATTAGGATTAGCGGAAAACATCATGATGAAAATATTGAAAATGATGAAGAAATTAAGCGCGTATTTTGAACTCACTCATTTTACCGGGTACTCTATGTAAAAACTTATTCAACACTATCTATACTCCGTCGCTCCCTCGAAAATGACGAGGACTAATCGATCATCTCAGCTTATTTAATATTCAACAAACATCATGCTAAAAAACAAAACTGCTCTCGTTACAGGTTCCACATCAGGCATTGGCTTAGGCATTGCACATGCACTGGCGGCACAAGGTGCCAATATTATTTTGAATGGCTTTGGTGATACGAATGAAATTGCACATGTGAAAAACGACATAGCAAAGCAATATGGCGTGCAAGTTTCTTATCACAACGCTGATATGACACAACCTACCCAAATTGCCGCAATGATGGAATTTTCCGCACAGCAATATGGCGGAGTGGATATTTTAGTGAACAACGCAGGTATTCAGCACGTTGCACTTATAGAAGATTTTCCAATTGAAAAATGGGATACGATCTTGGCAATTAATCTAAGTGCCTCCTTTCACACCACGCGCCTGGCTTTGCCCAGCATGAAAACCAAGAGCTGGGGACGCATCGTCAATATTGCTTCGGCACACGGCTTAGTCGCATCAGTACAAAAGTCGGCTTATGTCGCAGCCAAACATGGTTTGGTTGGTTTGACCAAGGTCACCGCCTTAGAAAATGCACATGAAAACATCACTTGCAATGCCATTTGCCCAGGTTGGGTTTTAACGCCTTTGGTGCAACAACAAATTGATCAACGCGCTGCACAAGCAGGCATTTCAAATGAAATGGCAAAAAAGAATTTGCTCTCTGAAAAACAACCCTCTGGAGAATTTGTCACACCAGAACAAATCGGTGCGCTTACGGTCTTTTTATGCAGCGATGCCGCTAGTCAAGTACGCGGCGCTGCCTGGAATATGGATGGTGGCTGGTTAGCGCAATAATCATTAATTTTTTGGCACTCATTCCCACGCTCTTGCGTGGGAACGCCTACCTGAGACACTTACTCTCCCTTGGCTGCCTTGCTATCTTTTTTAGATTTAGATTTTCCTTTTTTGCTATCTTTATCATGCGCACTAGCATCAGAAGATGCTGAAGCTGAAGCAGAGGCTCCGACTGATTTGGTTTGGCCATTCACGGTTAAGCCAGCGTCAGACAAATGCAGCGCACTTTTCGGGCCTATGCCTTTGACACGTTTCTCAAGGTCAGCCCAATCTTTAAAATTACCGCCTTTTTTACGCTCATCCAAGATAGCGGATGAAGTTTTAGGGCCGATACCCTTAATGCCGTCCAATGCAGCCTGATCCGCTTTATTCACATCAACTTGTACTGCTGCTGCAAATACAAAACCTATCGTTGCAATCGATGTAGCAACACCTAACAACAAACTCTTCAACAATTTCTTCAACATCAACATTTACTCCTCAGTGATAGCGTTGTTAAATCAAACAAACGTCCTATACGTTTGATTCCCTAACAAACGGTTAAAAATCATTTTGAAAAATAAGTAAAAATCTCGTTAACGTCCCAAAACTTTGCAGCATATGTTTACGCAAACAACTCTTGTTTGCAGACTGTCGCTGTGCCTAACTTACCAACCACAATGCCGCCAGCGCGATTGGCAATCGATACGGCTTCAGCGATGCTCACACCTGCACCCAACATAACCGCCAAGGTAGCAATCACTGTGTCGCCTGCACCAGATACGTCATACACTTCTCTTGCAACGGTAGAAACATGCATCACTTCCTGCTCGGTATAGAGCGTCATTCCTTCTTCTGAGCGTGTGAGTAACAGCGCTTTCAAATCCAATGTCTGACGCAAATTTTGTGCCTTTTCAGTGAGTTCTGCTTCACTTTGCCACCCACCAACAATGCTGCGTAATTCCGACTTATTCGGCGTCAACACCGATGCTCCCTTGTAGCGAGAAAAATCATTGCCCTTTGGATCCACCAATACGCATTTACCAGCTTGTTTAGCAGAAGCAATCATCGTTGCCACGTTCACCAAACTTCCTTTTGCATAATCAGAAAGTATGATTACATCATAGTGAGGTAATAAAACATTGAACTGCGTCAACTTATCGCGCAATATCGTGTCGGTTGGCGATTGCTCAAAATCAATGCGTAACAATTGCTGTTGATGTCCGACTACACGAAGTTTGATAATTGTTGAAATCGAAGTATCACGTTTTAAATAGCTATGGATGTTAGATTCCGTCAATAACTGCTCGACGCTATCGCCCGCCTCGTCTGCACCGACCACACCCAACAAACCGACACGCGCGTCTAAAGCAGCGGCATTGCGCGCTACGTTGGCAGCACCGCCCAAACGCTCTTCTCGTTTTTGCACCTGCACAATAGGTACAGGCGCTTCCGGTGAAATACGATTTACAGCGCCAAACCAGTAACGATCCAGCATCACATCACCGACTACCAAAATGCGCACTGCATGCAAAACATCATTCAATTTGGCGCTCATCTTCGCCCCCTAAATTAATAACTTAGCAATCTTATTTATGCTCGCGTCAACACAGAGCGACCTATTCCGTGATATTCAAAACCCGACTCAGCCATCACATTGGGCTCAAAAAGATTACGACCATCAAAAATAACTGGCTGTTTAAGCAGCGTCTTGATTAGATCAAAATCAGGATTACGGAACGCTTTCCATTCCGTCACAATCACCAAAGAGTCCGCATTGGTGAGTGCCTCCATGGGGCTGCTAGCAAATTGAATCCGTGCCAACTCTTCCGTCGAAAAATCCAAGGCAAACACGCGCTGTGCCTCTGTCATCGCCACTGGATCGTATACAGTCACCGACGCGCCAGCTGCAATCAATTCGCTTAACAAGACGCGAGACGAAGCTTCTCGCATGTCATCTGTATTCGGTTTAAAAGCCAAGCCCCAAATCGCGAAATGTTTGCCCACAAGATTATTATCAAAGCGAGCCCTGATCTTCTGACTCAATACGTGTTTCTGCTTATTGTTGACCGCCTCAACCGCCTGCAAAATCAATAATTCTTGGCCGCACTCACGCGCCGAACGCGCCAGCGCTTGTACATCTTTAGGAAAGCAAGAACCACCATAACCGCAACCGGCATATAAAAAGCTATGCCCAATACGAGGATCAGAACCGATGCCATGACGCACGGCTTCAATATCCACGCCCAATTTGTCGGCCAAATTCGCCAACTCATTCATAAATGAAATACGTGTCGCCAGCATGGCATTGGCGGCATATTTAGTGAATTCTGCTGAGCGCACATCCATCCAAAAAGTGCGCTCATGATTGCGATTAAAAGGTGCATACAACTTGGTCATCAATTTACGCGCGCGCTCACCTTCTGGCGTGCTGTCGCAACCCACCACAATCCGATCGGGGCGCATAAAGTCTTCCACAGCTGCCCCTTCTTTTAAAAATTCTGGATTCGACACGACAGAAAAACTGATTGCATCGTCACCACGTGCATCCAATTCAGATTGAATCGCAAACTTAACCTTATCTGCCGTACCTACCGGAACAGTTGATTTGTCGACGATGACTTTAAACGTCCTCATGTACTTGCCAATATTGCGCGCAGCCTTCAAAACATATTGCAAATCAGCAGAACCATCTTCATCAGGAGGTGTGCCGACTGCGATAAATTGAATATCACCATGCGCCACGGCTGCTTCCACATCGGTAGAAAACTGCAAACGCCCTGCAGCACGATTACGCGCCACGATTTCTTCCAAACCTGGTTCATGAATGGGGATACCACCGCTATTTAATGTGGCAATTTTGGATGGATCGACATCCAAGCAAAATACGTCATTTCCATGTTCGGCCAAACAAGCCCCCGTAACTAGACCAACATAACCTGTGCCAATGATTGTGATTTTCATAATAAATTTGAAGTAAATTTGAGGTAAATGAGCATAAAAAAAGAAATAAAAACCAATAAAAACAAATCGGGCCAAACGATTTGTTTATTAATTCTATTAATTCATCACATTTAACTCTTCAGTACGACGCGGAGGATAAGTTTCCCAATGATTGCAACCAGGACATTGCCAATAAAACTGGCGTGCTTTAAAGCCACAATGACTACATTGGTAACGTGCTAATTTTTGTGCATAACCATGCACCAGATTTTTCACCATAGACAACTCAGGACGCAATTCTGGCGGTGCGTTCATCAAACGCACTTCCAGCAATTTATCCAGGCCTAATAAAGTCGGAGTGCGGCGCAATTCATCGCTTACTAATTGGTTGGCCGCATCAATACCATCAAGTTCAATAACGGTCTTAAAAACCACTTCCAATAAATCAACCGAAGACGCATCAGCCAAATAGGATTTCAATAAATTCACCCCTTCCTGTAAACGACCAACCGATCGATATCCATCAATCAAACGCTGCGCCACCAAGGCGACATGCGGGACGCTTTGCTGCTCTACTCTGCGCCAGGCCAACAAGGCATTTTCTGTATCACCATTCGCTAAATGGGCATCCCCCATCAATAATGTCGCGCGAACATTTTTGCGATCAGCGTGCAATGCTTTTTCCAATAAAGGCAAGGCAATATCAGGATGCGTATGCACCAAAGCATCTTGTGCCAACTCACAATAAAATTGCGCAATTTCTTTTTGTCGCCCACCAGCCCCTGACTGTTGCAATGCAACAGCCGCTTCAATGGCACGTGTCCATTCTTTTTCTCGTTGATAAATTTCCAACAAAGCACGACGTGCTTGCGCGCTATATTGCGTGTCCAGCAATACGGTAAAAGTTTCTTCAGCTCGATCTAATAAACCTGCTTTCAAATAATCTTGCCCTAATTCGTACTGAGCATGATTTTTTTGCTCTTGTGGCAAATCAGGTCGCAATAGTAAATTTTGATGCACTCGAATTGCACGCTCTGTTTCACCACGGCGGCGAAACAAACTACCTAATGCAAAATGCATATCGACAGTCTCAGGATCAAGTTTGACTATCTCAATAAATGCATCAATCGCCTTATCCGGCTGCTCGTTCAATAAGAAATTTAAACCCTTAAAATAACCGCGCGGCAAAGTGCGTGATTCCGCCAACAATTGCCTAATATCAACACGCGCAGCCAACCAGCCTAGGCTAAAAAAAACAGGAATGGACAACAACCACCAAATTTCAAATTCCATATTGATATTTATTCGTTTTATTTATTATTTTTAATTATTCTTTATAACTACTTAAACACCATCTAGCTGAGGTGGTTGATGCAACTAATCATTTTCATGTGTTTGAACATTGTGGATGTGATGGTTAGTTTGGTTGATTTGATTAGTTTGGTTGATTTTTTGCTGTTTTATCAAATCACGACGTTGACGGAAAAACACCGGCGTCATTGCCAACACGCCAAAACAAAAACCTGCGACAAAGAAAATCAACAACAAAATAACTAGTGGACCTCGTACTTCATAATCCAAAAAAAATCTGAGCCCTACTTCCTGTGTATTTTTTAGCGCAAAACCAAAAAAAACAATAAACAACATTGCCATTAATATTCTGGAAATAAATTTCATGGCTGACATGGCTATATCCTTATTTAATTTTCCGCATTCAAAATTACTAACGAACTATTTTAATTAAAAAAAACGGCATCCGAAGACGCCGTCTTATTAGTATCTAGCAAGCTTAATCTTTAATCATCGCTGATCCAACCATCGTTTCGACTCGCTCACGTAACTCCTTACCTGGCTTGAAATGCGGCACCCATTTTCCGGGCACCATCACCTTATCTCCAGACTTAGGATTACGAGCAACACGAGGCGAACGACCGTTGAGAGAAAAGCTACCAAAACCACGAATCTCAATGCGCTGACCAGTTGCCAAAGCATCGGTCATCGCATCAATGATAGTTTTGACTGCATAATCCGCATCTTTGGCCACCAACTGCGTATAACGCTCAGCCAAACATGCAATCAACTCTGACTTTGTCATAAGCGCATTAATTCAATAAACAAATTAATTCTTATTATCGAATTTTGCTTTTAACAATGCACCCAAGCTAGTTGTGCCAGAAGCAGCACTATTGTCTGATGCAGAAGACAATTTCTGCATCGCTTCTTGCGTTTCAGCTGCATTTTTTGCTTTGATGGACAATTGAATGCTGCGTGCTTTGCGATCAATGTTCAACACCATCGCCTCAACAGTTTCGCCCACTTTCAAATGGGTGCTAGCGTCTTCTACGCGATCACGAGAAATTTCAGAAGCACGCAAATAACCTTCAACGTCTTCCGACAATTGAATCACCGCACCTTTAGCTTCGATGGATTTAACGGTACCGGATACCAATGCACCCTTATCGTTCATCGCAGTAAAGTTATTGAATGGGTCACCTTCCAATTGTTTTACGCCTAATGAAACACGTTCACGTTCAACATCGATTGCCAATACAACAGCTTCTAATTCATCACCTTTCTTGAAACGGCGTACTGCTTCTTCACCAGTTTCAGTCCAGGACAAATCAGACAAATGTACCAAGCCATCGATATTGCCAGTCAAACCAATGAATACGCCAAAGTCAGTGATAGATTTAATTGCACCACGGACTTTATCGCCCTTTTTATGTGTAATAGCAAAGTCATCCCATGGATTCGCTTTGCATTGTTTCATGCCAAGGCTAATACGACGACGCTCTTCATCGATTTCCAATACCATGACTTCAACTTCATCACCCAATTGAACAACTTTGTTAGGTGCCACGTTTTTGTTAGTCCAATCCATTTCAGACACGTGAACCAAGCCCTCGATACCTTGTTCTACTTCAACGAATGCACCGTAGTCGGTCAAGTTAGTAACCTTACCGAACAAACGTGTATTGGCTGGATAACGACGCGCCAAGCCACTCCAAGGATCATCACCCAATTGTTTAATGCCTAATGAAACACGATTCTTTTCTTGATCGTATTTAAGTACTTTGGCTGTAATTTCCTGACCAACTGTCAATACTTCGGATGGGTGACGAACACGACGCCACGCCAGATCCGTAATGTGCAACAACCCATCAATACCACCCAAATCAACGAATGCACCATAGTCAGTGATATTTTTGACTACACCAGTCACGACCGTACCTTCTTTCAGGTTTTCCATCAATTTTTGACGCTCTTCGCCCATGGAAGCCTCCACAACTGCACGACGAGACAACACAACGTTATTACGTTTGCGATCAAGCTTAATAACCTTAAACTCCATGGTTTTGCCTTCGTATGGTGTCGTGTCCTTAACAGGACGCGTATCCACCAGAGAACCAGGCAAAAATGCACGAATACCGTTAGTCAAGACAGTCAAACCGCCTTTAACTTTACCATTAACCGTACCAATCACGATCTCGCCAGATTCCATCGCTTTCTCAAGCGCCAACCATGATGCCAAACGCTTGGCTTTGTCACGAGATAAAACAGTGTCACCAAAACCGTTTTCCAGCGATTCGATTGCAACAGAAACAAAATCGCCTACTTTGACTTCCAACTCACCGAGATCATTTTTAAATTCTTCAATGGGTATAAAAGCTTCGGACTTAAGGCCAGCATTAACGATGACAAAATTATGGTCAAAACGCACCACCTCAGCAGAGATCACTTCACCAGAACGCATGTCTTGACGTGAGAGTGACTCTTCAAAAAGGGCAGCAAAGCTTTCCATACCAACAACAGACTCGGGGGATGTAGCAAGAGTAGACATTAGATTCACACAAGTTTAGCCAGCAAAATACGCGTATTGCGCTTATTAAACTGGGTTAGGTTTAAAACCCGACAATGTTTTAATTCATTACCGGGGACATTTACAGCTATAAAAATATTACAACAATCACAAAAATTTACATCTTAATTCCACTATACCAACGTAACACGTGTTGGACTGCTGCCTCAATATTCATATCGGATGTATCCAGGACATGCGCACCTTCAGCTGGTTTTAACGGCGCAATGGCACGATTCGCATCACGCGCATCACGCTCACGCAAATCCACAAGCAAGCTCTCCATGTTAGCAGAAAACCCTTTTTCTATCAATTGCTTATAACGCCTTTCAGCCCGCGCAGAAACACTTGCAGTCAAAAACACTTTGAGCCCAGCGTGAGGAAAAATAACTGTTCCCATATCACGTCCATCCGCTACCAAACCTGGTGTTTTGCGAAAACTTAATTGCAAGCCATACAAAGCTTGCCTAACTGCTGGCAAAGCAGCAATTTTAGAGGCCAAATTTCCAACTTGTTCAGCACGTATTAACGTTGTCACGTTTTCATGCGCCAAAAATATTTCTTCTCCAACAAAGCTACAAGGCAATGCACCAGCCAATTTAGCAAGCCCATGCTCATCCTTGATATCCATTTCTCGACGCTGTGCTGACAACGCTGTCAAACGATACAGCGCACCAGAATCCAGATAATGAAAGCCCAAGTGATCTGCAACCCGATGGGCAACTGTTCCTTTACCAGAGGCAGTCGGCCCATCAATCGCAATCACTGGAATAGTTGCAATTGTCATTTTTATTTCAAAATAAATTTAAACAAATTTAAAACAAATCATTACGTGCAATGCTTGCAAACACATCAAAATACTCAGGGAAAGTTTTCGCAACACATTGCGGATTCTGAATCCGTATCTGATTACCACGACGCACCGCACTATCCAACGATGCTAGTGAAAAACACATCGCCATTCTATGATCATCATAAGTAGCAATATTGGCAGCCTGAATTTGCCCAGCAGGAATAATCCGCAAATAATCCTGACCTTCCTCTACCTGTGCACCCAATTTACGCAACTCGTTTGCCATGGCCGTAATACGGTCGGTTTCCTTGACGCGCCAGCTACCAATGTTACGCAAAGTACTAGGACCATCGGCATACAAGGCGGCCACTGCGATTGTCATGGCGGCGTCGGGAATATGATTAAAGTCTGCGTCGATTGCCTTCAACATCCCACTATGTTGATTGTTAGCATTAGAACCAGCGACAACTTCTATCCAATTGTCGCCCATCGTCACATTGGCACCCATTTGCTGCAATGCCTCGGCAAAACGAATATCCCCTTGAATGCTATTTTTACCGATACCTTCCACTCGCACCGGGCCACCTGCAATTGCGCCAGCTGCCAAAAAATAAGAAGCAGAGGAAGCGTCGCCTTCTACATGAATCACGCCCGGGCTAAGATAATGCTGTCCTGGCGATATGGTAAAAGAGCGCCAACCATCGCGTTCCACCACCACCCCAAAGCGATGCATTAAGTTCAACGTAATTTCAATATACGGCTTAGAAATCAGCTCTCCAATTACAGAGATGGTGACGGCATGATCCTTTGCCATCAAAGGCGCGCACATGAGCAAAGCTGTCAGAAATTGGCTGGAGACATTACCGCGCACTTGCATGTGCTGCGCATGAATATGCCCAGTTCGTATTTGCAAAGGCGGATAACCAACTTGACCAGTGTAACTAATTTGCGCCCCCACTCCATTCAAAGCGTCGACCAAATCAGCAATCGGACGTTCATGCATACGCGACACCCCATGCAAAGCATACTCCCCACCCATCACTGCCAGCGCTGCCGTCAACGGACGAATTGCTGTACCCGCATTACCCATAAAAAGATTGGCCGAGCGCACGGGAAAAGCGCCATTAACACCATGTACAAGAGTAGATTGTGTAGACACCTGCTCCCACTTCACACCCAATGCATGCAACGCTGTCAACATCACATGCGTATCATCAGAAGCCAACAAATCCAGGATGGTCGTACTGCCTTGCGCCAAAGCAGAAAGCAACAAAATACGATTCGAAATACTTTTAGAACCCGGCAAACGCACCACACCTTCGGCATGCATAGCTGGTTTTAAATCAATATATGGAGGGTAATATTTTTGAGACTGGGTCATGTTTGCTTTTTTAATCATGTAATAAGACGCTCAAGCTCATCAAAGTACTAACACTTAAGGCGTTGAAACTGACGCACTCTTCGAAGAGCTCGCTGTTGGCTGATTTTTGGGCTGCACCACTTGAATAAAAAATTCATCTTCTTTAATCATGCCCAACTCATATCGCGCACGTTCTTCAATCGCTCCAGTACCGTCTCTTAAATCATGTGTTTCAGACTCAAGCTTTGCATTGCGATTTTTCAACTCATCATTTTTCTTTTGCGCAGCAACGACTTGCTGATCCAACTCCCATACACGTAGCCAACCGCCCTTTCCTAGCCAAAGCGGGAATTGGATAAGTAACAGCAAAATTGATAGGGAAAATGTGATAAGACGCATCACGCATGATGAGAAATTAAAAATAATTCAGCGGCAGAAAGCAATACTTTCTGCCGCTGAATTATTTTCCAAGTTCTCTTTATTTCAAGTTATAAAAAGCAGAGCGACCTGGATAGCTGGCGATGTCACCCAAATCTTCTTCAATACGCAATAATTGATTGTACTTTGCCATACGATCAGAACGTGACATAGAGCCAGTTTTGATTTGCAAAGCATTCATCCCAACGGCAATATCAGCAATCGTGCTGTCCTCGGTTTCACCTGAACGATGAGAAATAACAGCGGTATACGACGCGCGCTTAGCCATTTCTATCGCAGCAAATGTTTCTGTCAAAGTACCGATTTGATTGATTTTGATCAAGATCGAGTTAGCAATTCCTTTTTGGATGCCTTCACGCAAAATCTTGGTGTTGGTGACAAACAAATCATCGCCAACTAATTGGACTTTGTTGCCCAAAGCTTTAGTCAATGTCGCCCAACCTTCCCAGTCATTTTCTGCCATAGCATCTTCAATAGAAATAATCGGGTACTTGTTACACCATGTTTCCAACAAGTTAGTGAAGTCTGTCGATGATAAGACCAAACCTTCGCCTTCCAAATGATATTTACCGTCTTTATAAAATTCACTAGCTGCGCAATCTAAACCCAGGGCAATTTGCGTACCTGGCTCATAGCCAGCCACTTCTATCGCCTGAATAATCAACTTGATTGCATCTTCATGATTGTCAACGGATGGTGCAAATCCACCTTCATCACCTACGGCTGTAGTCAAACCTTTATCATGCAAAATCTTTTTCAAAGCATGAAACACTTCTGCTCCATAACGCAATGCTTCACGAAAACTAGGCGCACCAACTGGAATAATCATGAATTCCTGAATATCCAGATTATTATCTGCGTGCGCACCGCCGTTGATCACATTCATCATGGGTACTGGCATTTGCATAGCGGCAGAACCACCAAAATAACGGTACAAAGGCAAACCGGCCTCCTCAGCAGCAGCTTTAGCAACCGCCATTGAAACTGCGAGCATTGCATTCGCGCCTAAACGACTTTTGTTTTCAGTGCCATCAAGGTCAATCAAAGTACGATCAAGAAACGCCTGCTCATTGGCATCCAAACCCATGATGGCTTCAGAAATTTCAGTATTAATATTTTCGCAAGCTTGCAATACACCTTTGCCTAAATAGCGTTTTTTATCGCCATCGCGCAACTCTATTGCCTCACGTGAACCTGTCGAAGCACCTGAAGGCACGGAAGCACGTCCCATTACGCCAGACTCCAGCAACACATCACACTCAACCGTTGGATTACCACGCGAATCAATAATCTCACGACCAATAATGTCAACAATAGCGCTCATGCACACTCCCAAAATAAATTAAGTAAATTAAGAAAAATTGGATTCTAGAAAACCATTTTTTTTAACAACACGATCCAAATCCACCAATGTTGTCAGTAATTCTTTCATACGCGACAAAGGCACCGCATTCGGCCCATCCGACATGGCGAGCGCTGGATTAGGATGCGTTTCCATAAACAAACCCGCCACACCAACCGCGACAGCAGCACGTGCCAGCACAGGCACAAATTCGCGCTGCCCACCTGACATACCACCCTGCCCACCGGGCAATTGCACAGAATGCGTTGCATCGAATACCACTGGGCAATTTGTCTCGCGCATAATGGCTAGCGAGCGCATATCGGAGACTAAATTATTATAACCAAACGAAGCACCGCGCTCGCACACCATGAAATTATCCTCTGACAAATTCGCTGCCTTTGCTGCTGCACGTGCTTTATCCACAACGTTTTTCATATCATGTGGAGCAAGAAACTGGCCTTTTTTAATATTTACAGGCTTGCCGGATTGCGCACACGCATAGATAAAATCGGTTTGTCGGCATAAAAAAGCGGGCGTCTGCAATACATCAACCACAGCCGCAACCGGTTTGATTTCGTCTACGGCATGAACATCAGTGAGGACAAACACATCCAACTGCTGTTTCACATCAGCCAATATTTCTAAGCCCTTCTCCATTCCCAAACCACGAAAAGAAGTAAAAGAAGAACGATTGGCTTTATCAAAAGAAGATTTATAGATAAAGGGAATACCTAGCGTGCTAGTGATTTCTTTTAATGTGGACGCAGTATCAAAAGCCATTTGGCGCGACTCAATCACACATGGTCCCGCAATCAAAAAAAATGGCTGCTCTAAGCCAATCTCAAAATTACAGAGCTTCATGCCACAGCCTTTGTTGATTTTTTATGCGCCAAAGCCGCCTTAATAAAAGAAATAAACAAAGGATGTCCATCGCGCGGCGTAGATTTAAATTCGGGATGATATTGCACACCTAAATACCATGGATGAGCCAACTCGCCAGAGCGAGGCAATTCCATAATTTCACACAAATTTTCTGTAGGTGTACGAGCAGACACAATCAATCCAGCTTCCTCTACACGTGTCAGATAATGATTGTTTGCCTCATAACGATGGCGATGTCGCTCTGTAACGACATTGCCATAAATTTCAGCAGCTAAGGTACCGGGAGTAATCGCACAAGTCTGCGCACCAAGACGCATCGTGCCCCCCATATCGGAATTCTCATCACGACGTTCAACCTTACCATCATGGTTTTGCCACTCATTAATCAGAGCCACAACTGGTTGCTCAGTATTGGCATCAAATTCGGTTGAATTGGCTAGCCTTAAACCGGCAACATTACGCGCGTATTCGATCAAAGCAACTTGCATACCCAAACAAATTCCTAAATAAGGAATTTTATTTTCACGTGCATATCGAGCAGCGATGATTTTACCTTCGACGCCACGCTTGCCAAAACCACCAGGGACTAAAATAGCATCATATTTCCCCAAATGCACAGGCCCACGCGCTTCAATATCTTCTGAATCGAGATATTCAATGTTGACACGACTTTCAGTATGAATACCTGCATGGCGCAGAGCTTCGGTCAGTGACTTATATGACTCCGTCAAATCAACATACTTTCCTACCATGCCGATGGTAATCTCATGCTTAGGATTTTCCAATGCATGCACCAATTTATTCCACATCGACAAATCAGCAGGCTTTGGTGACAAATTCAACTTCTCACAAACAATTGTATCCAATCCTTGATCGTGCAACATTTGTGGAATTTTATAAATCGTATCAGCATCCCAAACTGAAATGACTGCATTTTCTTGCACGTTAGAAAACAGAGAAATTTTAGCCAGTTCATCTTCCGGTATAGGACGATCAGCGCGACATAACAATGCATCAGGAGAAATACCAATTTCTCGCAACTTTTGGACACTGTGTTGAGTCGGCTTAGTTTTCAGTTCACCAGCAGAGGCCAAATAAGGAACCAAAGTCAGATGCACAAACGCTGCTGCATTACGACCAGCACGCAAACTTAATTGGCGCGCAGCTTCCAAAAATGGAAGAGACTCAATATCACCAACAGTTCCACCAATTTCGACTAACGCAATATCATAATTTTCCGTACCACGATAAATATAGTCCTGAATCTCATTCGTAATATGGGGAATAACTTGAACAGTTTTACCAAGATATTCACCACGCCGCTCTTTACGTATAACAGATTCGTAAATCTGACCTGTCGTAAAATTATTTAGCTTCTTCATTCTGGTGGTGATGAAACGCTCATAATGACCAAGGTCAAGATCAGTTTCTGCGCCATCATCAGTCACAAATACTTCACCGTGCTGAAATGGGCTCATGGTGCCCGGATCCACATTAATGTAGGGATCGAGCTTCATCATGGTAACTTTAAGGCCGCGCGATTCTAAGATCGCAGCAAGAGAGGCTGCCGCAATTCCCTTTCCTAGGGAAGACACGACACCACCTGTGATAAATACAAACTTGGTCATTGGAAAAAAACGCCGAACGGCACTAGCGGGAAATGCAAATTATACCGCAACACCCAAGCCGCTTGTAAGAATAAATATCTCGCTAAGCAAAACGACCATCCCAAAAAAGCAAAAAATCTTTTAAAATCCATCGCTCAAACCATACCGAGATCCAATTAAGCTGGAACTGATAAATATAGCGGTATAAAATACGGCAACAATTCTTATACTCCACACAAACACGAAATATTTCAATCAGTTACGAAAATTGAACCATAATTCACACACTCCTAAATCCGACACATCTAACGAACCAAAATTCGGGCGATTAGTACTGACATTGATAATGGTTGTCATCCTAATTTTAGCAATCACCCTTCTTAGCGAAGCATTTTATTCATAACAAAACCACTAATAACAACCAATAACTTACGGAGTAAACTTAACTTACTGAATTTACTTATTTGTACTCTGTCTAAGCGCAATTTGTTAGAACAATCGAATTACCTTAAAATATCGCCTTTTGCAGCCTAATAGACGTATCAAATTAGCGATCAATATTCTGATCAATACTCTATTCTCTATTTCAAAAAATTATAGATAGGAATGTTATGACCCACGTTGTCACTGAATCTTGCATCCATTGTCGCTACACAGACTGTGTCGATGTATGTCCGGTAGATTGCTTCCGCGAAGGTCCGAATTTTTTGGCAATTGATCCAGATGAATGTATAGATTGCGCAGTCTGTGTAGCAGAATGCCCAGTCAACGCAATTTATGCTGAAGAAGATGTACCTGCCGATCAACAACAATTTATCAAAATCAATGCTGATCTTGCGCGTGCTTGGCCGTCCATTACAAAAACCAAGAGCCCGCTCGAAGATGCCGAAAAGTGGAAAGATGTTAAAGAAAAAATACAATATCTTGTAAGCTAAGACGTATAACCAAAGCAATAACAATTACTCCAAAAACAATAATTTACATTGCCTAAATAATTAGGCGATTATTAAGTTATTGAAATAAAACAGGACACGAATAGTCGTATGGAAACCAGCACTACGCCAATAAATACCACACAACCTCAAGGTTTAATCGAAACCGATGCCGTCATTATTGGCGCGGGCCCAGTTGGGTTGTTTCAAGTTTTTGAACTAGGATTATTGGAAATCAAAGCGCATGTAATCGATTCATTAGCACATGTAGGCGGACAATGCGTTGAGTTATATCCAGACAAACCTATTTACGATATTCCTGCGGTACCAGTATGTACCGGACAAGAACTGACTGACAATTTGCTCAAGCAAATTGATCCATTTGGCCCGACTTTTCACCTCAACCAAGAAGTTACCGTTGTTGAGCAACGTGAAGATGGCCGTTTTAATGTGGAAACATCAATCGGCACACGCTTCCTAACCAAAACTATTTTTATTGCTGCTGGCGTCGGTTCATTCCAGCCTCGCACTTTGAAAGTAGATGGCATTGAGCAGTTTGATGGAACGCAATTGTTCTACAGAGTCAAAGATCCCGTTCAATTTCATAACAAGAATTTAGTTATTTGCGGTGGCGGCGACTCAGCATTGGATTGGGCACTCAATTTTGTTGGTAAAGCTGAATCTGTCATCTTGTTGCACCGTCGCGAAGATTTCCGCGCTGCGCCTGCTTCGGTTGCAAAAATGCAAGCCTTGTGTGAAGAATTTGAAATGCAACTGATTATTGGACAGGTTAGTGGATTCGAAACACGCGATAACAAATTGTCTGAAATCAAAGTCACGGGCGCTGATGGCGTAACACGTCGTCTGCCTCTTGATATGCTGCTGGTCTTCTTTGGCTTATCCCCTAAACTTGGCCCTATTGCCGAATGGAGCTTAGAGATTGAGCGCAAGCAACTCAAGGTCATGAATACTGAAAAATTTGAAACCAATATTCCAGGGATTTTTGCCGTCGGAGATATCAATACTTATCCAGGCAAGAAAAAACTGATTTTATCCGGTTTCCATGAAGCTGCTTTGGCTGCTTTCGGTGCGGCACCTTATATTTTCCCAGAAAAGAAAATACACATGCAATACACCACCACCTCACCAAAATTGCATAAAATTCTTGGTGTTGAAAGCCCAGTATTTGATTAAAAAGTTTAGTATTCTTAAGTACGCAGGCTAGCTAGCACTAAGTACTTAAAATTTACCCAATAAAAAAAGCCTGGATACTCGTTACTGAGATCCAGGCTTTTTAACGCACAATTATTTTTATATTTTATAAACTGCTAATTTGTGATGTGCGGCCAGTTTTTATTGCACAACTTTATTGATTACTGTGCTGCCACTTTTTTAGCGTGTGCTTTTTTATGGTGTTTTTTCTTAGCGTGTGCTTTTTTATGTTTTTTCACAACATGATGACTAGCTGAAGCAGCTGGAGTCATAGGATCAGCAGACTGTGCAAAAGCTGTACCCATTGCAAAGGTTGCAGCGACGAGGATGGCGATTATTTTTTTCATGCTAATTCCTTTGAAAGTTATCCGTAAATAATCTTTTACGTACTCATATAACGTGCTCGAAGTTAAGTTTGTTGACACGAAATAGCATTTTTTTAATACATCTCAAATTGTTAAATGAAGAAACAAATAGGACACA
Source organism: uncultured Burkholderiaceae bacterium (assembly GCA_964498835.1). GTDB lineage: Bacteria > Pseudomonadota > Gammaproteobacteria > Burkholderiales > Burkholderiaceae_D > JAGKXB01. Next base: position 22,446 of record CAZCIX010000006.1, read on the forward strand.
ATTTATTTTCGCAAGCTATTGATAAAGCAGAGTTTTTTAGCTATACTCTCGGTTTTCCAATTTTGGAAACTTTTAAGGAGTCGTTTATGGCACGTGTCTGCCAAGTAACTGGGAAAAAGCCTATGGTAGGCAATAATATTTCCCATGCAAACAATAAAACTAAACGTCGTTTTTTGCCTAACTTGCAAAACCGTCGTATCTTCGTTGAATCAGAAAATCGCTGGGTTTCTCTGCGTTTATCTAATGCTGGTTTACGCATCATCGATAAAATTGGTATCGATGCCGTACTAGCTGATATGCGTGCACGCGGTGAAAAAGTCTAACTAGCAAAATAAAGGAATTACCATGGCTAAATCAGGCCGCGACAAAATCAAATTAGAATCGACCGCAGGAACAGGTCATTTCTACACCACAACAAAAAACAAGCGTACTACGCCAGAAAAATTAGAGATCATGAAGTTCGATCCTAAAGCGCGCAAACACGTTAGTTATAAAGAAACAAAAATCAAATAAATTTAAATTAAATTTAATCAACTTTAATTAATTTTAAATTTCTTGATCATAAAAAAACCGCTCCTTTGAAAGAGCGGTTTTTTTATACGTTTTTAGTTTTCAAACCTCTTCATACAAAGGCAAAGTCAAGAACTCAGCAAATGAGTCAGCAGTCGACATTTCCGCAAAAATCTCAGCCGCCCTATCGTACGTTTGCGTTCCACGATTGCCCACCGCAGCCGTAGCACTAGCCAGCACTTCTTTTACCTTCGCTAATTCCTCTGGAATCATCGCCAACACCATTTCCCGGCTTACTTTACGCCCATCTTCCAGTATGCCTTTTGGTGAACGTATCCATTGCCACACCTGAGAACGACTGATTTCTGCAGTCGCTGCATCCTCCATCAAATTATGAATCGGCACACAACCATTGCCTGCCAACCAACTACCAAGATAATGAATACCAACATTGATGTTGTAGCGTAATCCAGCTTCAGTAATTGGTGTTTCCGGTTGAAAGTTGAGTAAATCAGCAGCCTTGACTTCAATATCAGGACGTTGTTTATCGATTTGATTTGGCTTTTCACCCAGCACTTTTTTAAACTCTTGCATCGCCAAATCGACCAAACCAGGATGCGCAACCCAGCCACCATCGTAACCATCACCGGCGTCACGGCCTTTATCGTTGCGCACACCGTCCATAGCTACTTGATTTTTTCCTGGATCATTTTTGATAGGAATCAAGGCTGACATTCCACCAATCGCTGGCGCTTGGCGTTTGTGGCAGGTTTTCAACAATAACAATGCATAAGAACGCATGAATGGGGCGGTCATAGTGACTTTGGCACGATCAGCCAAGCAAAAATCTTGATCCAATTTGAATTTTTTGATGCAAGAAAAAATGTAATCCCAACGACCAGCATTCAAACCAGCACTGTGTTCACGTAATTCGTACAAAATTTCATCCATCTCAAAAGCAGCCAAAATGGTTTCAATCAACACGGTTGCTTTGATGCTGCCTTGTGGCAAACCTAATTCATTTTGCGTCATGACGAACACATCGTTCCACAAACGTGCTTCAAGGTGTGATTCCATTTTTGGCAAATAAAAATACGGACCAGCACCACGCGCTAATTGCTCTTTCGCATTGTGAAACATGAAGAGCGCAAAATCGAACAAGCCACCAGAAATGCGCTTGCCATCAATCAACACATGTTTTTCATCCAAATGCCAACCACGTGGACGCACCAGCAAGGTGGCGGTTTTCTCATTGAGTTGATAACTTTTGCCATTTTGCTCCATGGCAATCGTCTTACGCACCGCGTCCATCATGTTAATTTGGCCAGACAGTTGATTATCCCAATTCGGTGTATTGGAATCCTCAAAATCCGTCATATAACTATCGGCGCCAGAATTTAAGGCGTTAATCACCATTTTGCGCTCTACCGGCCCCGTAATTTCAACCCGCCGACATTCCAAAGCTTTTGGAAGAGGACTGATGCGCCAATCACCTTCTCGAATATGCTGAGTTTCTGGCAAAAAGTCAGGACGCTCGCCCGCATCCAAACGCTTGGCGCGCTCCACGCGCAATGCCAGCAACTCTTGCCGACGTGGCTCAAAAGCACGCGCCAGTTTGGCTACTAAAGCCAAAGCTGCTGGCGTTAAAATTTGTTCGTATTCCGGCTTGATGGGCGCATTAATTTCCATCCCTTGTGGTAATTGCAATTGCGTCATGTTGTGCGTGACCCTATAAATATTTTGAGAAAACCGCCATTTTACGTCATGTAGCCACATATCCAAGCGCACTTACATCCACGCACATCCATGAATCCATGCCCTACTTTATAATGCTAGTTTTTGCAAAATGAAGCCAAATCATGGAATTAGCTAAATCTTTCGAGCCTGCCGATATTGAGAAAAACTGGCGTACGGAATGGGAAAAGCGCGGATATTACACCGCCACAACCGACATCGACAAACCTGCGTTTAGTATTCAACTTCCCCCACCCAACGTCACCGGTACCCTGCATATGGGCCATGCATTCAATCAAACCATCATGGATGGCTTGGTGCGTTATCACCGCATGCTGGGTCATAACACGGCTTGGATTCCCGGTACCGATCATGCTGGTATCGCCACGCAGATCGTGGTGGAACGCCAATTAGAAGCCAAAAAAATCTCACGCCATGATTTAGGACGCGAAAAATTCATCGAAAAAGTCTGGGAATGGAAAGAGCAATCCGGCTCCACCATTACCGGCCAAATGCGTCGTTTGGGCGCATCGGCTGACTGGGCACGTGAATACTTCACGATGGATGAAACGCGCTCCAAGATAGTCAGCAATGTGTTTGTCCAATTATTTGAACAAGGTTTGATTTATCGCGGCAAACGCTTGGTGAATTGGGACCCCGTACTGGGTACCGCCGTATCTGATTTGGAAGTAGTGTCGGAAGAGGAAGATGGTTTCATGTGGCATATCCGCTATCCGTTGGCGGATGGTAGTGGGCACTTAACCGTGGCTACGACGCGGCCAGAAACCATGCTAGGCGACGTGGCAGTAGCGGTCGATCCTAGCGATGAACGCTATCAACACCTAGTCGGCAAAATGTTGACGTTGCCGCTATGTGAAAGAGAAATTCCGATTATTGCCGATACCTACGTCGATAAAGCATTCGGCACCGGTTGCGTAAAAATCACGCCAGCACATGACTTTAATGACTATGCAGTCGGACAACGGCATAAGCTGCCATTGATTAATATTTTCACGCTCGACGCCAAAATTAACGAGCACGGTGGTGTACCTTATCAAGGGTTGGATCGTTACGCTGCACGTAAACAAATCGTCGCCGATTTGGATGCGCAAGGTTTGTTAGACGAAGTCAAACCACACAAATTGATGGTGCCACGCGGCGACCGCACTGGCGTGGTGATCGAACCGATGTTGACCGATCAATGGTTTGTTGCGATGAGCAAAGCCGCGCCTGAAGGGACGCACTTCCCTGGCAAATCGATTGCAGAAGTCGCATTAGAAAAAGTGGCCAATGGCGAAATCACCTTCATGCCTGAAAACTGGACCAATACTTACAATCAATGGTTAAACAATATTCAAGACTGGTGTATTTCACGTCAACTCTGGTGGGGTCATCAAATTCCCGCCTGGTACGATGACGAAGGCAATATCTACGTCGCTAACACCGAACAAGAAGCACAAGCAAAAGCTGGCAATCGCAAAATCAAACGTGATGAAGATGTGCTGGATACCTGGTTCTCTTCCGCTTTAGTACCTTTTTCCACCTTAGGCTGGCCGCAGGAAACACCGGACTATCAACTCTTTTTGCCTTCATCCGTCTTGGTCACCGGTTTCGACATCATCTTCTTCTGGGTGGCACGCATGGTGATGATGACGACGCACTTTACTGGCAAAGTACCTTTCAAAACCGTATACGTACATGGTTTGGTACGCGATGCCAGCGGCCAGAAAATGTCCAAATCCAAGGGCAATACGCTGGACCCTATCGATCTCATTGACGGAATCGACATCGAATCCCTGGTAGCCAAACGGACTGCTGGCTTGATGAATCCGAAACAAGCAGAAAACATCGCCAAAGCGACACGCAAAGAATTTCCTGATGGCATTTCAGCCTACGGCACCGATGCGCTGCGCTTCACCATGGCGAGCTATGCCTCATTAGGACGCAATATCAATTTCGATTTGAACCGATGTGACGGTTATCGCAATTTCTGTAACAAATTATGGAATGCGACCCGCTTTGTTTTGATGAATACCGAAGGCAAAGATTGCGGTATTGACTTAAGCATTACCAATCCATCCGACGCGTCCGCATTTTCTGCTGCGGATCGCTGGATTATTTCCACTCTGCAACGTACAGAAGCCGAAGTTGAAAAGGGATTTGCTGATTTCCGTTTCGACAATATTGCGTCTTCTATTTATAAATTTATCTGGGATGAGTACTGCGACTGGTATCTGGAAATCGCAAAAGTGCAAATTCAACACGGCAACGAAGCGCAACAACGTGCCACACGCCACACCTTGCTGCGCGTGCTGGAAACCATTTTGCGCCTGGCACATCCCATCATTCCGTTTATTACGGAAGAGTTGTGGCAAACCGTTGCGCCATTGACGAGAGGCCAAGATGCGCCAGCAACAACAGCGTCCATCATGTTGCAGGCTTATCCGATATCACAAGCCGAAAAAATCGATGAAGCAGCAGAAGCATGGATGCAGCAATGCAAAGCTTTAACCGATGCCTGCCGTAATTTGCGTGGTGAAATGCAACTCTCCCCTGCACTGCGCGTGCCACTCATCATGCAGGCTGCATCTCCTGCTGAGAAAGCGAATTTAGAAGCATTTACGCCATATCTACTAGCACTAGGTAAATTATCCGAGGTACAAATTCTCGATCAATTGCCGGAGTCACCTGCCCCCAGTTCCATCGTTGGTACCACCAAGTTGATGCTGAAAGTTGAAGTGGATATCAACGCCGAACGCGAACGCTTATCCAAAGAAATAGCACGTCTGGAAGGTGAAATTAACAAAGCCAATGCAAAATTAGGCAATGAAAGTTTCGTCGCACGGGCACCAGCGGCAGTAGTTGCACAGGAAAAAGAACGCGTGCTGGGCTTTTCTTCTACGTTGGAAAAAGTGCGTGAGCAATTTAAGCAAATTGTTGCGTTGGAGAAGAGGTAATTTTCTCTTTCCCGTACTATCACTATCAACACCGTCATTCCCGAGTGCTTTAGTCGGGGATCCAGTACTAACCCTTCGTGCAAAGCACGACCGATTAAAAGACCCTGGATTCCCGCCTAAAACCGCGGGAATGACGGTCATACGGGGTGCCAGCTACATAAACGCACTCACCTCATTCGAAACAACTTGCAACTTTTTAGTACGAGACCGCGAAGGAGGTAACCGACGCAAGGTTTTCAGTGCATCTAGATCATTGATTTCTATCATGCGCTGATCCACGCTGATCCAACCAATTTGATTAAACGTCGACAAAGTGCGACTGACTGTTTCTAGCGTTAAGCCAAGATAACTACCAATTTCATGCCGTGTCATTCTTAAATTGAAGAGTTTGCTGGAATAGCCCATTTGCCCAAACTTTTCCGACATTGACACCAGAAAGCGTGCCACTCTGGCTTCTGCGCTCAAGGCAGTCAGCATGCTAACCATGACTTGCTCGCGTATCAATTCCCGACTCATCACGCCATAAATCGCTTGCTCAAGCTCGACGTGCTCTCTTCCCAAAGCCATTATTTTTTTAAAGGGAAGGACAATCACATCACAATCAGACAAGGCAACAGCTTCAGAAGAATATTGTTTGGTATAGATACCATCCACACCCAATATATCACCCCTCATGGGAAAGCTCAGCACTTGTTCGCCGCCCAATTCATCAATCAACACTGTTTTTAAAAAACCAGAATTGACGATATACAAAGCATCAAATGGCTGACCTAAAGAATGAATCCGTTGTCCGGTTTTAAATTGCAAATGCTGAAATAGCAACTCTTCATCCACTACAGAGGCTACTAAAGGTATATGCAACAAATCGCACACTTCTTTCAAATTTGACCAAAGCTTACCTGGTCGTTGTCTTCCTGCATCCATAGATAATACTTGCAGAGTAGCAGCAGATGAAGCGAAATACATTTCAGACATTTGCGTGGACAACATAGCATCTCCTATTGAAAAATAAATGATGGATAAAGTTCCATTTTTTATTATGTCAATAGGGAAACACTGAACATATCAGTACGCACTGAATATGATCGTAGGACAATGATGGTGTTTTGTAGGAATATTCTGTAGGTAACTTGTATAACGAGATATCAATCAAATCTTGTCAGCAATCCGTTGCGCCAATCTTTCAGCATCCTGACTATTGATTGCTTCAACCATGACTCTAATCAAAGGCTCTGTTCCAGACGCGCGGATCAAAACACGACCGCCATCACCTAATTCGTGCTCAACCGCTTCTTTTTCTTGCACCATGGCAGTATTTTGTTGCCAATCAAATCCCGGCTTTACTCTGACATTAATCAAACTCTGCGGATAAAGCATCAAATCTTTGGTACATTGCACCAATGTTTGTCCAGATCGCTTCAAAGCAGAAAGAACTTGCAAGGCAGAAACAATACCATCACCTGTTGTATGTTTATCTAAACACAGCAAATGGCCTGAACCCTCTCCTCCCAGCATCCATCCTTTTTCTTTCAATACTTCCAACACATAACGATCGCCAACTTTGGCACGAACAAAATTAATGCCCATTTTTTTGAATGCCACTTCCAACGCCATATTTGTCATCAACGTCCCAACCGCACCTGAAACTGGCCCTGTCGTCATGCGATCCTTGACCATGACGTAGAGCAACTCATCCCCGTTGTAAATGCGCCCTGCTGCATCCACCATCACCAAACGATCGGCATCACCATCCAATGCGATTCCAATATCTGCCTGGTGTTCTCGTACAGCCAAGGACAAAGCAGCAGGAGCCGTGGCGCCAACACCATGATTGATATTAAAACCATTCGGTTGATTACCAATCGCCACCACATCTGCACCCAACTCATGAAAGACATGGGGTGCAATATGGTAAGCCGCACCATGCGCGCAATCGACTACGATTTTTAGGCCGCGCAAATCCAATTCGTTAGGGAAAGTGCTCTTACAAAATTCGATATAACGCCCTTGTGCATCGTCTAAACGCTTGGCTCGGCCTAATTTTTCAGATGAAACGCACTCCATAGGTTCATCCAACATTGTTTCAATTGCTTTTTCGATCTCATCGGGAAGCTTGTTGCCTTGTGCAGAAAAAAACTTGATCCCATTGTCTTGATAAGGATTGTGCGAAGCGGAAATCACCACACCAGCAGATAAACGCAAAGCGCGTGTCAAATACGCCACAGCGGGGGTCGGCATCGGTCCAGCCAGCATAATGTCGACGCCAGCGGCAGAAAATCCAGCTTCCAATGCCGCTTCCAGCATATATCCAGAAATACGCGTATCTTTCCCTATCAATACAGTAGGACGACCTAGATTAGCTTCTGAATGAGCTGAATGAATAGAGCGGGTAGATTGTGTGAATACTTTGCCAGCGGCATAACCCAATCTCATGACAAAGTCAGGCGTAATAGGAGCAACACCAACCAATCCACGCACACCATCTGTACCGAAATACCGTCGTGACATTTTTTCTCCGATTCTTTAATAATTTTGTATTTTGATTATTTTTATTATTTACTCATTGCTTGCCAAACCTTTAACGCATCCACCGTTTGCCCAACATCATGCACACGCAAAATTTGTGCGCCATTCGCCACAGCAAATAATGCAGCCGACAAACTCGCCGCCAGTCGATCATCCGTGGCTTTGCCGGTAATCGCACCAAGCATCGATTTACGTGACAAGCCTGCCAATAAAGGCAAATCCAACGATGCCTGCAATGCGCCCATATTTTTTAGCAGCGCCAAATTATGCTCTAGTGTTTTACCAAAACCAAAACCAGGATCAATGCATAAACGGCTGCGATCAATCCCAAGTTGCGTAATGACGTGCACACGCTCTTGCAAAAAAGTTGTTACTTCAACGATCACATCTTCATACTGCGGCTTGATTTGCATTACCTGCGGTTGATTTTGCATATGCATGATGCATAATGCACAATCGCTATGTTGAATCACACGCCATGTCTCTTGGTCAACAGCACGAAAACCATTGATGTCATTAATCATATCTACGCCCGCAGCAATCGCTTCTCGCATGACTTCTGGTTTGTAAGTATCAATCGAAAGCGGCTTGCCACAAGCACGCAAAGCATACAATACGGGCATCACGCGTGCTAACTCTTCTTCAACCGATAAAGGCACAGCGCCAGGACGACTGGATTCACCGCCTATATCGATCATATCGACACCCTCGACTATCATTTGCTCAGCACGAGATAAGGCTGTTTCGAGCGAATAAAAATTCCCGCCATCAGAAAAAGAATCGGGCGTGACGTTCAATATGCCCATTACCTGTGGTCTACACTCTTCTTCTAAGTTCATTGAAGAAGGTAAAGGTAAGGCCAAGCGATAGCGTCCACATTGAAGATGCATGATTTTATTTTTAAGAATTATTTAAAAATTATTTAAAAATTACTTGGTAAATATAAAAAGGGTGAAGATTGCTCCTCACCCTTTTTAATTTAAAAATTAGAAATCAATATCAGGCAGGTGCTGTTGCCGTTGGCGCTACATCGCCAGATGATCCGTCTGAAGCGCGCTTGGTTGGCACGCCAGACTTAGGCAAACGTGGTTCACGACCTTCCATGATGTCGTTGACTTGATCGGCATCAATTGTTTCCCACTCCAACAAAGTCTTTGCCATCAACTCGACTTTATCGCGATTGTTTTCCAACAACTGGCGGGACAAAGCATATTGCGCATCCAAAATACTGCGGATTTCGGCATCCACTTTTTGTTGTGTTGCCTCTGAAACAGTCTTGGAGGAAGTGCGTCCAAAATAACCATCTTGCTCCGTATCCTCATACACCATGGTGCCAAGCGATTCCGACATACCGTAACGCGTCACCATCGAGCGTGCCAACTTTGTTGCGCGCTCAAAATCATTAGATGCACCGGTCGACATGTGATTCATGAAAATTTCTTCCGCAATACGGCCACCAAACAGCACGGCAATTTCTTCCAGCATTTTGTCTTTGTACATATTTACCCTGTCATGCTCAGGCAGTTGCCAGGTCAAACCCAAGGCAAAACCACGTGGCATGATAGTGACTTTATGGACTGGATCTGATTTTGGTAACAGTTTAGCGACGACCGCATGACCAGATTCGTGATAAGCCGTATTCATACGCTCTTCTTCACGCAATACGGCAGAGCGACGTTCTGGGCCCATTACGATCTTATCTTTGGCATCTTCCAAATCTTGCATTTCGACTAAGCGCTTATTCCGACGAGCAGCAAACAAGGCGGCCTCATTGACTAAATTAGCCAAATCCGCGCCAGAAAATCCTGGTGTTCCACGCGCCAAAATATCTGCTTTGACGTCTGCTGCAATCGGCACTTTACGCATATGCACAGACAAAATTTGCTCGCGACCACGAATATCTGGCAAGCCCACCACAACTTGTCGATCAAAACGACCCGGACGCAGCAATGCTTTATCCAATACATCGGCACGGTTAGTTGCCGCGACAACAATCACGCCAGAAGTTGCCTCGAAACCATCCATTTCAACCAATAATTGGTTAAGCGTTTGCTCGCGCTCATCATTTCCGCCGCCCATACCAGCACCACGATGACGACCAACCGCGTCAATTTCATCAATAAAAATAATGCAAGGAGAATGTTTTTTAGCGTTTTCAAACATGTCACGCACACGGGATGCACCAACACCAACAAACATTTCCACGAAATCTGAACCTGAAATCGAAAAGAACGGTACTTTTGCTTCACCAGCAATCGCACGCGCCAATAGAGTTTTACCGGTTCCTGGTGGACCCACCATCAGCAATCCTCTTGGAATACGGCCACCTAATTTTTGGAATTTAGTTGGATCGCGCAGGAAATCAACGACTTCATTGACCTCTTCCTTCGCTTCATCACAGCCAGCCACATCAGCAAAAGTGATGTTGTTGCTGTTTTCATCCATCATGCGGGCTTTAGATTTACCAAAAGAAAATGCGCCACCCTTGCCACCACCTTGCATTTGACGCATAAAAAATATCCACACGCCAATCAGCAATAACATGGGGAACCATGAGATAAATACCTGAGAGAGAAACGACTGTTCTTCCGGCTGTTTCACGTCAAATTTCACGCCGTTATTCACCAAATCACCAATCAAACCGCGATCTAAATAAGTCACTGATGTCTTAACTTTCTTGCCTTCCAAAGTATTGGCAACAATAGTTCTGTCTTCAATCACAGCATCTTTAATACGTTTAGCCTTTACCTCATCAAGAAAATCTGAATAAGGAATGGATGACGCACCAGCTGACAACCCACGGCTATCAAACTGTTTAAATACAGTAAAGAGAACCAAGGCCACAGCAACCCAAATAGCTGCTTTTGGAAACATGTTATTCACGAAAACTCCTTCAACGCAAATTGCGTTTTTTTACAGATTTATACGGATTGATATGGATTGTTTTTGTAGAAGTACGAGATGCTATTTCTCAACCACTTTTACCACCTCGGTAATTTTACGCGTAATCATGAGACCTTGCCCAAAATTACATGTATTTGATCGTCCATCTATCTTTTATTTACCCATCTGACTATGTATGCATAAAAATAACAAAATCAAGGGTTATATAACTTACAAAACATCAAAAACCTTAATTTTTTAATATTTTTCCTAGCAAAAATACTTCTGATGATTTATCACGACTGGCCTTGGGTTTTTTGGGCATAACGACTTTAAATTCTTTTCTGAATTTCTCTACAATTTGACTATAGCCAGTACCGTTAAAACACTTTACCAACAAAGAGCCAGAAGGCTTCATGTGCTGTTGTGCAAATTCGATTGCTAAATCAATCAAATGCTCCATACGTGCAGCGTCAGCAGCAGGAATACCAGACAAATTAGGCGCCATATCAGACAAAACCAAATCCGCCTTACGCCCATCCAGCAACACATCTAACTGACGCAATACGCGAGACTCACGAAAATCACCCAAAATAAAATGCGTATCGGGAATCGGTTCCATCTCCAACATATCCAATCCAACAATCAAACCATCCACGCCACCACCTGTTTTATTCGCCAATTTCCTACGAACATATTGCGACCAACTACCAGGTGTACAACCAAGATCAACGATAATTTGACCAGGACGAACTAATTTTTCACTTTCATCAATTTCTTTCAGCTTATAAACAGCACGCGCACGATAGCCTTCCTTCTGCGCCAATTTAACGTAGGGATCATTAATATGATCATGCAGCCAGTTTTTATTTAATTTGTTCTTTGCCATTCGCGTAAAATACTTGTTTTTAAATATTAATTCTACAATCCTACCGAACTCTATAAATTCTTACGAATTTCTACACAGTTCTAAAAAAATTCTACAAATTCATTATGTTAAAACTCACTCCAGCAGAACGCAGTACACTACGCGCTCAAGCTCATCCACTCAATCCGGTTGTCATCATCGGCGACGCAGGGTTAACGCCTGCCGTATTGAAAGAAATCGATGCTAGCTTGCAATCGCATGAATTAATCAAAATTCGCGTTTTTGGTGATGACCGTGAAGTCCGTACAGGCATGTATGACACGATTTGCACGACGCTTGATGCGGCACCGGTACAACATATTGGCAAACTGCTCGTTATCTATCGCCCTAAAAAAGAACAGCAAGAAGAACTCAAAGAATCGAAAAGAGGCAAAGGACTGCGCGAAGTCACTATCGTCAAGCCTAGCCCCAGCGGCACCAAACGCCCATCCGTCACTAAAGTCATGGTCAAAGGCAATGAACGCGTGACACAAGGTGGATCAATTAAACGCGCAAAAGTACGTCAAACCAGCCCCAAGAAAACTGCATTGGGGAAAAGCTAAGTGAAAATTAAATAACAATAGGAAAAGTTGCAAACTCTTCTGAATAAATAAATGAATGAATGAAGAAATATCTCGTTCCCACGCAAGAGCATGGGAACGAGTACATAGAGTTAGATATAACGAACTTCCAACACTTCATATTCACGTTCGCCAGCTGGTGCTTGCACTACCACCACATCTCCCGCGTATTTCCCTATCAAAGCACGAGCAATCGGCGAGGTGATAGATATTTTGGATTCTTTCAGGTCAGCCTCATCCAAACCAACAATCTGGTAAGTCGCTTTTTGACCTGACTCAATATCTTCCAAGGAAACTGTAGCACCAAAAACCACTCGCCCATCCGCATCCAATAAGGTTGGATCAATGATTTGTGCTGAACTCAACTTCCCTTCCAACTCCGCAATACGCCCCTCTATAAACGCTTGACGTTCTTTGGCTGCATCGTATTCAGCATTTTCCGACAAATCACCATGCGAGCGCGCCTCAGCAATCGCATCAATCACAGCACGTCGCTCTTTGGTTTTTAAATTATGTAACTCTTCTTTTAAGAGTTCTGCGCCGTGTTTGGTAATAGGAACTGTATTCATACTTTTTTATAAAAATCGACTTTTGAATATTTTTGAATATTAATGATCAATCATTAACTACAAAGCTCTATAGCTTTAAATATAGCTATAGAGCTTTAAACGTAAGACAAACATGAAACAAACGTTTGCTGCTGATTAATGCAGAGTTTTATGCAAGCCCTGCAAGTCATAAACATGCAAGGCATCCAAATGCCGCATGCCTTCAACCGCAGCCTCGGCACCTGCAATCGTTGTATAAGTTGTGACACCAGCTGCCAACGCCGAAGTACGAATAGCACGTGAGTCATGAATCGCACTACGTTTTTCTTCAACGGTGTTGATAACCAAGGCAATTTCATGATTTTTAATCATATCAACAATATGCGGACGACCTTCGATCACTTTATTGACCGTTTCAACCGGCACATTGGCTGCCGTCAAAGTCGCTGCTGTACCCTTGGTGGCGACAATCGAAAATCCCATCGCCACCAAATCTTTGGCAACTTGTACTGCACGGGGCTTGTCATTGACTTTGACGCTAATAAAGACTTTGCCAGATTGTGGCAATTTTACACCTGCACCTAATTGAGATTTGACAAATGCCTCGCCAAACGTCATGCCAACACCCATGACTTCGCCAGTCGATTTCATTTCTGGGCCAAGGATGGTATCCACGCCAGGGAATTTGACGAATGGAAACACCACTTCTTTTACGCTGTAATAAGGTGGTACAACTTCATCCTTAATCCCCTGCGCAAGCAAAGATTGGCCAGCCATACAACGGGCAGCAATTTTTGCCAACTGCAAACCGGTTGCTTTCGATACAAATGGCACGGTACGTGAAGCGCGTGGATTGACTTCCAACACAAAAACGATGTCTTGCGTTTTACCATCTACCACTTTTTGCTGAATTGCAAACTGCACATTCATTAAACCGACTACTTCTAAACCGTGCGCCATTAAAGTGGTTTGACGTTTCAATTCCGCTATCGTTTCTTGTGAAAGTGAATATGGCGGTAAAGAACAGGCAGAATCACCAGAGTGCACACCCGCTTGCTCAATGTGCTCCATCACACCGGCAATAAACGTATTCTGTCCATCCGAAATACAATCCACATCCACTTCAATCGCATCGTTCAAAAAGCGATCCAGCAATACGGGTGAATCATGCGATACCTTGACCGCTTCACGCATATAACGCTCTAAATCGCGTTGTTCATGCACAATTTCCATCGCGCGACCACCCAATACGTAAGATGGACGAACCACCAATGGATAACCGATTTCTTGCGCCAAATCCAACGCATCTTCTTCGGTACGCGCAGTTCTATTTGGTGGCTGACGTAAATCAAGTGTATGCAGCAATTGTTGGAAACGCTCACGATCTTCTGCAGCATCAATCATGTCAGGTGAAGTTCCGATGATAGGAACACCATTGGCTTCCAAATCCAATGCAAGCTTCAATGGCGTTTGGCCGCCATATTGCACAATCACACCAACTGGTTTCTCTTTGGCGACGATTTCCAGCACATCTTCTAACGTTAACGATTCAAAATACAAACGATCAGAAGTGTCGTAATCGGTAGACACAGTCTCTGGATTACAGTTCACCATAATCGTTTCATAGCCATCATCACGCAAAGCCAATGCCGCGTGCACACAGCAATAATCAAATTCAATGCCCTGACCAATTCGATTCGGACCACCACCCAGCACCATGATTTTCTTTTTGTCGCTTGGTTCAGACTCACACTCTTCGTCATAAGTGGAATACATATACGCCGTTTTAGTTGCGAACTCGCCAGCACAGGTATCAACCCGCTTGTAGACTGGACGAATATGCAAAGCATGGCGTTTCTCACGGACGGCTTTATCTGTTGTTTTCAACAATTTTGCCAAACGACGATCTGAAAAACCTTTTTGCTTGAGATTAAACAAGGTCTGTTTATCCAACGCTTCAAGCGACTGTGTCTCTAACCACAACTCAATATCAACGATTTCTTTGATTTGAACAAGAAACCAGGGATCAATATGCGTAAGTTGGTGAACTTCTTCCACCGTATAGCCTTGCGCGTAGGCATCACCCACGTACCAAATTCTGTCTGGCCCTGGTGTACCCAATTCTTCATCGATAGTTTCGCGATCGCGGGTTTTTTCATTCATGCCATCGACACCGACCTCAAGACCGCGTAATGCTTTTTGGAATGATTCCTGGAATGTACGCCCCATCGCCATCACTTCACCAACCGATTTCATTTGCGTCGTCAGATGCGAATCAGCTTGTGGAAATTTTTCAAAGGCAAAACGTGGAATCTTCGTTACGACATAATCAATTGAAGGCTCAAAAGACGCTGGCGTCGCACCGCCCGTAATGTCGTTACGCAATTCATCCAAAGTAAAACCAACCGCGAGCTTGGCAGCGATCTTCGCAATCGGGAAACCAGTCGCTTTGGATGCCAACGCAGATGAGCGCGAGACACGTGGATTCATTTCAATCACGATCATGCGACCATTTTTCGGATTAATAGCGAACTGCACGTTGGAACCACCAGTATCCACGCCAATTTCACGCAACACCGCAATCGATGCATTACGCATGATTTGGTATTCTTTATCCGTCAAAGTTTGCGCTGGTGCCACGGTGATCGAATCACCTGTGTGTACGCCCATAGGATCAAGATTTTCAATCGAACAAACGATGATGCAGTTGTCATGCTTATCCCGCACGACTTCCATTTCAAATTCTTTCCAACCGATTAATGATTCTTCAATCAATAACTCAGAAGTTGGTGAGGCTTCTAAACCACGTTTGCAGATGGTTTCAAATTCCTCTTCGTTGTAAGCAATCCCACCGCCCGTTCCACCCATAGTGAACGAAGGACGAATAATGACAGGAAAGCCCAATTCCTTTTGCACTGCCCAGGATTCTTCCAAGGTATGAGATACGCCTGACTTAGCGGAACCTAGACCAATTTTAGTCATCGCTTCTTTAAATTTTGAACGATCTTCCGCCTTGTCGATGGCGGCCGGTGAAGCGCCGATCAACTCAACCTCGTATTTCTCCAAAATGCCATGACGATGCAAATCCAATGCGCAGTTGAGCGCAGTTTGTCCGCCCATGGTGGGCAAAATCGCATCTGGACGTTCTTTCGCAATAATATGTTGCAACACTTGCCAGGTAATTGGCTCGATGTACGTAACATCAGCCATATCAGGGTCGGTCATGATGGTGGCAGGATTGCTATTCACCAAAATAACTTTGTAACCTTCTTCTCTTAATGCCTTACATGCTTGCGCACCGGAATAATCAAATTCACACGCTTGACCAATAATGATAGGTCCCGCGCCAATAATCAAAATGCTTTTAATATCATTACGCTTAGGCATTCTTATACTTCTCCATCATATTCACAAAGCGATCAAACAACGGCGCAATATCGTGCGGTCCGGGTGAAGCTTCAGGATGACCTTGAAAACAAAACGCCGGTTTATCCGTACGTGCAAAACCCTGCAATGAACCATCGAACAAGGAAACATGCGTCACCCGGCAATTAGCGGGCAAGGACGCTGGATCCACGGCAAAACCATGGTTCTGCGACGTAATCAACACTTGTTTTGTATCTAAATCTTGTACTGGGTGATTGGCACCGTGGTGACCAAATTTCATTTTGAGTGTCTTGCCGCCAGAAGCCAAAGCCATGATTTGATGACCAAGGCAAATACCAAAGGTAGGAATGCCACGCTCGATGCACTCTTTGGCAGCAGCAATCGCATAATCGCAAGGTTCTGGATCACCAGGTCCATTCGACAAAAAGATACCATCGGGTTGATAAGCCAAGGCATCAGCAGCAGATGATTGCGCTGGCAACACCGTTACCTTACAACCACGCTCAACCAACATGCGCAGAATATTGAACTTAACGCCAAAATCGAACGCCACCACGTGATATGGTTTTGCAGCCGTAGATTTCACATCAGCAGGATTGAGTTTCCATTCTGCTTCTGTCCATTCATAAACCTGTTTAGTGGAAACAATTTTGGCCAAATCCATACCAGCCAAACCAGGAAATGAAGCAGCTAATTCTTTGGCTTTGACAGCATCTTCACCAACCAAAATGGCGCCGCTTTGGGCACCTTTTTCGCGCAATAAGCGGGTTAGCTTTCTGGTATCAATGCCAGCAATGGCAACGATATTTTCAGCTTTCAAATAATCCGACAACGTTTGCGTAGAACGGAAATTCGAAACAGTGAGTGGTAAATTTTTGATGATGAGACCAGCAGCATGAACTTTGGTCGATTCAATGTCTTCCTGATTGACACCGGTATTGCCGATATGCGGATAAGTGAGTGTCACAATTTGGCGCGAATAGCTGGGATCAGTCAAAATTTCCTGATAACCAGTCATGGCGGTATTGAAAACGACTTCGCCTACAGTATGACCTGATGCACCAATTGAAAAACCTTGAAAAATCGACCCATCTGCAAGCGCTAAGATGGCCGGAACGGTAGGGCCAGAGAAAAACGATGGCAAGGGCAACTCCTGATTAGTTACCGTAGCACAACGTCAACACGACCGAACACATTCCAAAGCTAACCCTTGGTATTTGCTAATCGTTTTTGATTTGATGATGGTATGCGCTACGGTGGATGTAAGATAGGTTAAACCTTGCGATTATAGCTTAGAACCGTTTTTTCATCTACCACCGGCTCAGCACAAATCCCTTCCAAACAGATGTATAACCGCAAATTTTGCTTGCCAAGTGGCCATCAATCACACCTAGCAAACTCCTTTTACGGTAACCTTGCGCACTTATAATTTCTCGATAGAAATTTCATGAACAATTCAATTACTCAACCCACCACGTCTCACCCTGTTATTAGCTGGAACGAAGCAGGTGAAATTCGTACTGCGCGCTGGCGCTCAGAGAGTGGTATGCCTGCCCCTAAACGCGTGGTAATTGCAGATGACACCATCACAGCCGATGCTACGTATCGCTTGGCTTGCGAAGGAACAGCAATATTGTGGCGAGGCGATTTCCAAAATGCACGCCAACTGCTACAAGCAGTCGCACGACGCATCGATAAAAAACCGCACAAGATAAACAAAAAAACCACAGCAGAAAAAGACTCGGCAAACACAACGCCTGCTATGGCTTTCCATCTGCACCGACAAGCACAATCACAAAGAGCGCGCATTCTGGCGATGTTGTTATTGCCTTTCGAACCGAATTATCAAATCCCCTTGCGACGGGCACCAAATGTACAGCAAGCATGTAGCGAAGTTTACGGAGCAAGCACAGAACCATTTGTTATTTCATTTCGTGAATTACTGGGGCTAATTAGCGCACACGAGTGGCGCAAAAATGGCTTGCTGATTTCCGTATTGGGTGAGCGCATTCACCCCCATTACGGTGTATTTGCTCCCATCCGTGAGGAATATATTGATCTACTTGCTCAAACACCTCTGCCAGCAAAACTCACTTCACTAGCTTTTGATATCGGCACAGGGACCGGCGTCCTTTCCTTGATGTTAGCGCGACGTGGTGTCAAACGGATTGTCGCCACCGATCAGGATCCACGCGCCCTCACTTGCGCTAAAGAAAATATGGCGCGACTTGGATTAGCGACACAAGTGGAAGTCATCCAAGCTGATTTATTTCCACCTGGCCGTGCGCCATTAATCATCTGTAATCCACCTTGGGTACCAGCACGACCAAGTTCACCTATTGAATTTGCAGTCTACGATCCAGAAAGCAGAATGCTACGCGGATTTTTGAATGGATTAGCTGCACATTTAACAGCAAATGGTGAAGGTTGGTTAATCTTGTCCGATCTAGCTGAACATTTAGGCCTGCGTACGCGCGCCGAATTACAAACCATGATTAATACAGCAGGACTAAAAGTATTGGGCCGATTAGATGTTAAAGCGACCCACCCCAAAGCCACAAATAGTACTGATCTACTACATGCAGCACGTGCAGCTGAGATAACATCTTTATGGAGACTCACTACAAATTAACAATAAAATAATAAAATCTTTGCATCTATGTATTTCATGGATTATTCTATTTTCTAGAAAAACAGCTGCAAGCATCACCACGTGCCCCATCAATCAAAAACCAAGCCGAAATCAAGCTGATTTGATTTGTATTTATTGACGTTCGTATTTGCATTTTTATATAAAAGGGGTAAAAAATGAAACTTAAATTAATGACCGGATTGCTCGCAACCTTGCTGGCAGCAAATACCTACGCTGCCTTTGTCGCACAAACAGCACCCGACGGCGATAAAGGAACCAAGCTAGAAACCATTTTATCGTCCTCAACAATTCGAAAATTAGGCCTAACCGACAAAGATTGTCTGGTTTCACTTCCAGACGCCAATAAAAAAACCGCCAGAGTTGCCAAATTTAGGGGACATTTGGCCGCATGGATTGGCAGCCAAAGTCCCGATCTCAACTTACCTAGAATTTACCTGCAAAGACAGGGTGACGGCAGAGTTCTTTTAGTTGGCCCAGCCGAAAATGTTGATGGCAGCATGGGATTCGGAGACAACTTAATTATTAGACAACGAGAAAGCGAAAATGATCGTGATCTAACGCCTATGGGTATTGCTGATAAAACTAATGAAATTCATTGGATTCGTTTAGCAACAATAGATACAGCAGGAGCTGGATTGAAGGCGTATGAAGATGGCCCACTGGATGCAGACAGAATAGGAAAATTAACTTTTAGAGTAAAAGATGGCAGAGCAGACAAAGCCACCATCAGTCACGGCCCACGGATGGATTGGGATGGCAACACCATTACTGCATTGACTATTAAATTAGGCGGAACAATGCGCGTATTTGGTTTGTGCATGCACGATTAATCAACAAAATTAATTAATAAAAAATTCATAAATCGTAAAAAAAGCTTGCCAGGTATGAACCTGGCAAGCTTTTTTAGTTTGGTAATTTAGTAATAACGTAATCTAAATTACATCATCCCGTCCATACCACCCATGCCGCCCATACCACCCATGCCGCCGCCCATACCGCCAACAGCTGGTTTGTCTTCGTTGGATTCACAGATCATGCAATCTGTCGTCAACATCAGACCTGCGATGGATGCTGCGTTTTGCAATGCTGAACGGGTAACCTTAGCTGGATCTAACACACCCATTTCAACCATGTCGCCATAGGTACCATTCGCAGCGTTGTAACCGAAGCTGCCTGTGCCTGCCAATACTTTAGCAACGACGACGGATGATTCTTCGCCAGCGTTTTGAACGATCATGCGCAATGGCTCTTCCATCGCACGCAATACGATCTTGATACCAGCATCTTGATCAGCATTGTCACCTTTGAGGTTGATGTTGGCACGTGCACGCAACAAAGCCACGCCGCCGCCAGGAACAATTCCTTCTTCAACCGCTGCACGAGTCGCATGCAATGCATCTTCAACACGTGCTTTCTTTTCTTTCATTTCGACTTCAGTTGCCGCGCCAACTTTGATCACAGCCACGCCACCAGCGAGTTTTGCAACACGCTCTTGGAGTTTTTCTCTATCGTAGTCAGACGTTGCTTCTTCGATTTGTATACGGACTTGTTTAACGCGTGCTTCAATTGCCTCAACTTGACCTGCGCCATCAATGATGGTGGTGTTTTCTTTGCCCACTTCGATACGTTTTGCTTGACCCAAGTCTTCCAATGTGACTTTTTCCAATGTCAAACCAACTTCTTCTGCAATCACTTGACCACCAGTCAAGATCGCGATGTCTTCCAACATGGCTTTGCGACGATCACCAAAACCAGGCGCTTTGACTGCGCAAGTTTTCAAAATACCGCGAATATTGTTGACAACCAAAGTCGCCAATGCTTCACCTTCGATGTCCTCTGCGATGATCAAGAGTGGGCGGCCAGCTTTAGCCACTTGTTCCAGAACTGGTAACAAATCACGAATGTTGGAAATTTTCTTGTCGCACAAGAGAATGAATGGATTATCAAAAGCCGCAACTTGCTTCTCTTGATTGTTAACAAAGTATGGAGACAAATAACCACGGTCAAATTGCATACCTTCAACGATATCCAACTCGTCATTCAAGGACTTACCGTCCTCAACAGTGATCACGCCTTCTTTGCCCACTTTTTCCATTGCTTCAGCGATACGTTCGCCAATAGAGTAATCAGAGTTAGCGGAAATCGCACCAACTTGAGCGATTTCTTTGGTTGTGGTGCAAGGCTGAGCGATTTTTGCCAATTGCTCTACTGTTGCAGCAACTGCTTTGTCGATACCACGTTTCAAATCCATAGGGTTCATGCCGGCAGCAACAAATTTCATGCCTTCACGAACGATAGCTTGTGCTAATACGGTTGCAGTCGTTGTACCGTCACCAGCGTTATCACTGGTACGAGAAGCCACTTCTTTCACCATTTGCGCACCCATGTTCATGAGCTTGTCTTTCAACTCCACTTCTTTAGCGACTGAAACACCGTCTTTAGTAACGGTAGGTGCACCGTAAGAACGTTCCAACACAACGTTGCGGCCCTTAGGGCCTAAAGTTACTTTAACTGCGTTAGCAAGGATGTTAACGCCTTCAACCATCTTGGCGCGCGCTGCATCGCCGAAAATCACTTCTTTAGCTGCCATATTCATTACTCCTAAGAATGACTAATATATTATTAACGTATTAAATATCTAATTATTTACCGACGATCGCCATGATGTCTTCTTCACGCATCACCAACAATTCTTCGCCATCAACCTTAACGGTTTGGCCAGAATATTTACCAAACAAGACACGGTCACCTACTTTGACATCGAGTGGACGAACTGTACCGTTTTCCAAAATCTTGCCATTACCTACAGCAAGAATTTCACCTTGATCTGGCTTTTCAGCAGCAGCATCAGGGATAAAAATGCCGGATGCCGTTTTTGTTTCTTGGTCTAAACGTTTAACAATAACGCGATCGTGCAAAGGGCGAAGACTCATAAAAAATCCTTTAAATTCATAAATGGTTGAGTTTTGCGGCAAGTTGCTATGGATAGACGAAAACACAGCAAACTCACCGCGCCAAGGAGAGATTTTAGCACTCTCAACTAACGAGTGCTAAATATAGGGATAGGTATTTTGTTTTTCAAGACGTAATTTAAGAAGTTTATACTTGCGCAGCGATCTTAGGTGTCGTCACCTGCACGTCAGCACATTGTGCTCTGTATCGCAAAGCGTGATCCATTAATACCAAGGCCAGCATCGCTTCCGCAATTGGCGCCGCACGAATACCAACGCAAGGATCATGACGACCAAATGTTTCCACCATGATGAGATTGCCATCTTTATCGATGGAACGACGTGGAACGCGAATGGAGGACGTGGGTTTAATCGCAATCGAAACAGTAATGTCCTGGCCAGTCGAAATACCGCCCAACACACCACCGGCATTATTACCAACAAACCCCTCAGGGGTTAATTCATCGCCATGCTCTGACCCTTTTTGCACCACGGATTGAAAACCGGCGCCAATTTCCACCCCTTTGACCGCATTGATGCCCATCATGGCATACGCAATATCGGCATCCAGCTTGTCGTAAATCGGCTGGCCCAATCCAACTGGCACATTTTGTGCCACGACATCAATACGCGCGCCGATGGAATCCCCTGCTTTGCGCAAAGCATCCATCGTATCTTCCAATTCAGTAATCAAAATGGGATTGTTATTGGCGGCAAAAAATGGATTTTTGCTAACGTGTTCCCATGATTCGAATGGAATCACGACGCTCCCCAATTGGCTCATGCACGCTTTAAAACTCGTGCCGTATTGCTGATGCAACCATTTTTTTGCTATCGCTGCTGCACCGACTACCGGTGCAGTTAAGCGCGCCGACGAGCGGCCACCACCGCGTGGATCTCGAATACCATATTTATGCCAGTAAGTGTAATCCGCATGACCAGGCCGGAAAGTGTCAGTGATATTGCCATAATCCTTACTGCGTTGATCTTCATTGCGTATCAACAAGGTGATGGGTGTGCCGGTCGTTTTTCCTTCAAATACGCCAGATAAAATTTCAACGGTATCGGATTCCTGACGCTGGGTTACGTGGCGTGATGTACCTGGTTTACGACGATCCAATTCCGGCTGAATATCGGCTTCAGACAATACCAAACCAGGTGGACAACCATCAATGATGCAACCGATGGCTGGCCCATGCGATTCGCCGAAAGTGGTCACAGTAAAAAGCAAGCCGAAAGTGTTACCTGACATGATTGATATAGGGATAAAAGTGAAAAAATATTGTTGAATTTAACCGAGATTGTCCATTAATCTCCGTCGTTCCTGCGGGTTTAAGTTTTTCCGTCTCGCCATCGTTTACGCGGAAACGACGAAACGGATTAAATTACTTTAAATTAGCAATTTCGCGCTTTAGAGCTTCAATGTTTCTTGTCGTACGACCAATGTTGTCACGCATCTGACTCACCCGCTCTTGGTATTTAGCGTAATTACGCTCATCACCTTTTCGCTCAGGTTCTCCATTATTAAATTCTTGCTTTAGGCTGGCAAGTTTCGCCTCCTCCGTTTTTAATTCATCCGACAAAATTTGGTACCTATCATTGTCGCGCGCTTTTTGTGTGCCACTGTCCACTCTAGGAAAATCGTAAGATCTAGCGGAATTGAAAGATTTTGCAGGATTAGCATTTAAGCCGGATGCAGCAGTTAAAGAACCAGAGGAGTTGAAAAAATTAGCATTCGCAGAAGCTGTTTGCTTAGTATTGGATTTAAAAGGCGCCGGAACAGTAGTAATACTCGGCAAATCAATTCTCTTACAGCCTTTTTTATTTTCAATACCCGTATTTTGATATGTTTTACGCCCATGCTCATCGACGCACAAATACACACTCGTTTGCGTTTGCGCATGGATGTTTTTCGTCATGAGGCACAACGATAAAAACATTAAAGAAAATACGTGTTTCATAAATTTATACGAATTATTTATATGAATTCTATGAACGAGATAAACAACATAAAACTTAACGATACAAATAAATATGGGCGGAATCATCCGCCCATCATCGCATTTAAGATTAAGAAGAATAGTACATATCAAACTCAACTGGATGCGTAGTCATACGCAAACGTTGCACTTCTTGCATTTTCAACTCAATGTAAGCATCAATCATGCTATTGCTGAATACACCACCGCGAGTCAAGAATTCTCTATCATTGTTCAACGCTTCCAAGGCTTGCTCCAAAGAAGAACAAACTGTTGGGATCAATGCATCTTCTTCTGGTGGCAAGTGGTACAGATCTTTAGAAGCCGCTTCACCTGGATGGATTTTATTTTGCACGCCATCCAAACCTGCCATCAACAACGCTGCGAAACACAAATACGGATTCGCCAAAGGATCTGGGAAACGTGTCTCAATGCGGCGTGCTTTTGGATTAGGCACGTGTGGAATACGGATAGAAGCAGAACGATTGCGTGCAGAGTAAGCCAACTTGACTGGTGCTTCGTAGCCAGGAACCAAGCGTTTATAAGAATTGGTACCAGGATTAGTAATCGCATTTAATGCGCGTGCATGTTTGATGATGCCGCCAATGTAATACAAAGCGAAATCAGACAAACCAGCATAACCGTCGCCAGCAAACAGGTTTTTGCCATCTTTCCAGATCGATTGATGCACGTGCATGCCAGAACCATTGTCACCAACCACTGGCTTAGGCATGAAAGTCGCTGTTTTGCCATAAGCATGCGCAACGTTGCAGACGACATATTTCAAATTCTGAGTCCAGTCAGCACGTTCAACCAAGGTGGAAAAACGAGTACCAATTTCATTTTGACCAGCACCTGCTACTTCATGGTGGTGTACTTCAACTGGGATACCCATCGCTTCCAATATCAAACTCATTTCGGAGCGCATATCTTGAAAGCTATCGACTGGTGGAACAGGGAAATATCCGCCCTTCACTGCTGGGCGATGACCAGAATTACCGCCTTCGGTCTTCGCACCAGTGCTCCATGAAGCCTCATCGGAATTAATCTTCACGAAGCAACCGGACATGTCAGTGTTCCAACGCACGCCATCAAAAATAAAGAATTCAGGTTCTGGACCAAAGTAAGCAGTGTCGCCCAAACCAGAGGATTTCAAATACGCTTCAGCGCGTTTGGCGATAGAGCGTGGATCTCTGTCATAGCCTTTTCCATCAGAAGGTTCGATCACATCACATTGCATGAACAATGTGGTTTCTTCCATAAAAGGATCAATATTGGCAGTATTTGGATCGGGTAACAAAATCATGTCAGATGCTTCGATACCTTTCCAACCAGCAATGGATGAGCCATCAAATGCATGACCAGATTCGAATTTATCCATATCAAAATGTGAAACAGGAACAGTGACATGCTGTTCTTTACCGCGAGTATCCGCAAAGCGAAAATCAATGAATTTAACTTCATTGTCTTTCACCATTTTCAACACTTCTGCTGCCGTCATTGCCATATAAATCTCCTATAAGAGAAAAAAAATGATGTTTAAGTAGTGAGTATTTTGAATATTTTATTGACGCTATGCCATACGGCATTTGTTCCAAATTAAGTTTGTATCGTGTTGCCTAGCCGATCAACCCGCTATTTTATCCTCTTTGAGCACAGTACAGTGAAACAATGCTTTTGAGTCCTCATTCGCACTTAGATTTATATTAAGCCTCGTCGTTCTAAGCGAGTGAGCAATGCGCTCAATGTTGGCAAAAATGTATTGTGTTAGGATGGAAGCAGTATACGTTCGATTTGGCAAGATTGTGATGGCAAAATAGGGGCATCCATGTAAAGTTCCCGTACGCCATTGCTAGAACGACGAGTTTGAATATGAGAATGAATAATCATGAAACAAACCTTGCAGCACAGTTATGAAACCTATATTGGGATTGGCGCCAACCTGGGACAGCCGGAACAAAACGTCAAAGCAGCCATCGCGCAATTAAAACAATTACCGAATAGCCATTTGATTGCACAATCAGGCTTGTATCGCAGTGCACCACAAGATGCTGATGGCGATGATTACATCAACGCTGTGGTGCAAATTTACACCTCGCTCTCAGCACCAGAATTGCTGATCCAATTGCAATCCATAGAAACAACATTTGGCCGCACGCGACCTTACTGGCACGCACCGCGCACGATGGATTTAGATATTTTGCTGTATGGAACAGAGCAAATTGATTCAGCAATATTGACCATACCGCATCCACACTTGACGCAACGGGCATTTGTGCTGCTGCCTTTATTGCAAATCAATCCCGGCATCCACATTCCAGGATTAGGAGCTGCGCAAGATTTTCTTCCTAACGTAGCGACACAAAACATACGTATTTTGTAATTTTTGTGATTTACAAAACAACTTTCAAGCCTTCAAGGAAATACAAAATGACTGGATATTTGCATCAATCCGAAAACGCAAAACAACGCCCAGCAATTACACTCCCTGCCTTAAAAGCCATGCGTGCAGCCAACGACAAAATTACTATGCTGACTTGTTACGACGCCAGCTTTGCTGCCTTGATGGATCATTGTGGGATTGAAATTTTGCTAATCGGTGATTCCCTAGGCATGGTATGCCAAGGTCATACCTCCACCCTGCCCGTCACGATCACTGATATGGTTTACCACACGAGTAGCGTGGCACGCGGTAATCAAACTGCATTGATTGCAGCCGATATGCCATTTGGCAGTTACCCCACTGCTGAAATCGCTTTTCAAAACGCAGCGCAACTCATGCAAGCCGGTGCGCAAATGGTCAAACTCGAAGGTGGCATATGGCTTGCTGAGACGATACGATTTTTAACCGAACGTGCCATTCCAGTCTGCGCTCATATCGGCTTGACACCCCAATCAGTACACCAATTGGGTGGCTACAAAGTACAAGGAAAAACCCAACAAGCAGCAGAAACACTTAAGACTGATGCCCTGGCGCTACAAGATGCAGGCGCATGCGCCCTGTTGCTAGAAGCGATTCCAGCCAATTTAGGCAAAGAAATCACAGAATTACTCCACATCCCCACCATCGGCATCGGCGCTGGTGCGGATTGTTCAGGTCAAGTATTGGTGATGCACGATTTATTAGGCGTCTTTCCTGGCCGCAAAGCACGATTTGTGAAGAATTTTATGCAGGGACAGGACAGTATTAATGCTGCGATTCAGGCTTATATTAGCGCCGTAAAAGATGGCTCTTTTCCGGCGGCTGAGCATTGTTTTTAAAAAATAATACGAAAAATAGCGTTAAAACCGTCATCCACAAATGCTTTAACCAGGGATGACGGTAATAAGAGAAATAATTTTAAACAACATTACTCAAAAAACGCCTTGACCTTATCCATCCAGGTTTTGCTTTGCGGACTGTGTTTGGGACCACCCTCGGTCGTTAAACGCTCAAAATCTTGCAACAAAGTCTTTTGTTTATCAGTCAACTTGACTGGTGTTTCGATTAACACGTGGCAAAACAAATCTCCTGGAGAACTGGAACGTACCCCTTTGATACCTTTACCACGTAGACGGAAAGTCTTACCAGATTGTGTTCCGTCGGGAATAGTAAATGATACTTTGCCATTCAAGGTTGGCACTTCGATTTCACCACCCAATGCTGCTTTGACAAACGAAATAGGCATTTCACAATGCAAATCATCACCATCGCGTTGGAAAACTGCGTGTTGCTTAATGTGAATTTCCACATACAAATCGCCAGCAGGACCGCCATTAGTACCCGGCTCACCATTACCAGCAGAGCGAATACGCATACCATGATCAATACCAGCAGGAATTTTGACTTCCAACGTTTTGTTGCGTTTAATACGTCCTGCACCGCTACAGGAGGTACAAGGATTGGTAATTACTTTGCCGCTGCCATGACACTTGGGACACGTTTGTTGAATACTAAAAAACCCTTGCTGCATACGTACCTGGCCATGTCCAGCGCAAGTGGTGCAAGTGCTAGGGGATGTACCAGGTTTGGCACCTGAACCACTGCAAGGTTCACATTTATCCCACGATGGCACGCGTATGGTGGTGTCAAAACCATGTGCCGCTTGTTCTAAGGAAATCTCCAGGTTGTAGCGCAAATCCGCACCGCGATGTACTTGTGGCCCACCACCGCGTCCACCACGCCCCCCGCCACCACCAAAAATGTCACCAAAAATGTCGCCAAATGCGTCAGAAAAACCACCGCCGCCGCCCCCAAAGCCACCGCCACCCATATTGGGATCAACGCCAGCATGGCCGTAACGATCATAGGCATCTCGTTTTTGCGCATCAGACAACATCTCATACGCTTCTTTGACTTCTTTAAACTTTTCTTCCGCTTCTTTATGATCTGGATTACGGTCTGGGTGATATTTCATCGCCAGCTTGCGATACGCCTTTTTTATTTCATCTTCGCTGGCATTCTTTGCAATCCCGAGTATTTCGTAATAATCACGCTTCGCCATCTTATTCCGCACCTTGTTATTTAAACGAAAACGCCGAGTGGTAGGTTGCACAGCAGACCCTCACTCGGCGAGCCATCACAGCATAAAGCTGTGAGGCTTTCTGATAATAATCTTACAACCCTTGATTATTTATCTTTGACTTCCTTGAAGTCAGCGTCAACGACATCTTCTGCCTGTTGCTTGGCATCTGCTGCACCCGCTCCAGCACCACCTTCAGCACCTGCAGCAGCTTGCTGTGCTTGCATGTCAGCATACATTTTCTCGCCTAATTTTTGTGCCGCAGTAGACAGAGCCGCAACCTTGGCATCGATTTCTGCCTTGTCACTGCTCTTCAACACGCCTTCCAAATCTTGGATAGCTGCTTCGATTTTTTCTTTTTCACCAGCTTCGAGTTTGTCGCCATACTCGTTCAACGATTTTTTGGTGGAATGAACCAAAGCATCGGCTTGATTGCGGGATTCAGCCAATTCTTTCACCTTGCGATCTTCTTCCGCATTCAATTCGGCATCTTTCACCATTTTTTGAATTTCTTCTTCTGACAAACCAGAATTAGCTTTAATGGTGATTTTGTTTTCTTTGCCAGTCGCTTTGTCTTTAGCACCAACATGCAAAATACCATTGGCATCGATATCGAAAGTCACTTCAATTTGCGGTGTACCACGTGGCGCTGGTGGAATTCCTTCCAAATTGAATTCGCCCAAGCCTTTGTTGCCCGCTGCGATTTCACGTTCACCTTGGTATACCTTGATGGTTACTGCTGGTTGATTGTCATCAGCGGTAGAGAATACTTGACTAAATTTAGTTGGAATGGTGGTATTTTTTTGAATCATTTTGGTCATCACACCACCCATAGTTTCAATCCCGAGTGACAATGGGGTGACGTCCAACAACAACAAATCTTTACGATCGCCAGCCAAAACAGAACCTTGAATCGCTGCACCAACCGCAACGGCTTCATCAGGATTGACATCTTTACGTGGATCTTTGCCAAAGAATTCTTTCACCTTTTCTTGCACTTTTGGCATGCGAGTCATACCGCCGACCAAAATAATATCGTCGATATCAGACACTTTGACGCCTGCATCTTTAATCGCCAAACGGCATGGTTCGATGGTTTGTGCAATCAATTCCTCAACTAAGGATTCCAACTTGGCACGTGTCATCTTCAAGTTCAAATGCACTGGCGCGCCATTTGCCATCGCGATGTAGGGCTCGTTGATTTCTGTTTGTTGGGAAGAAGACAACTCAATCTTGGTGCGTTCTGCCGATGCTTTAATACGTTGCAAGGCGATTGGGTCTTTCTTCAAATCAATGCCGTTGATTTTCTTGAATTCATCAATGATGTAATCGATGATGCGTTGGTCAAAATCTTCACCACCCAAGAAGGTATCGCCATTGGTGGACAATACTTCAAATTGTTTTTCACCATCGACGTCAGCGATTTCAATGATGGAAACGTCAAACGTACCACCACCCAAGTCGTAAACCGCGATTTTGCGATCGCCTTTTTCATTTTTATCCAAACCAAACGCCAGCGCAGCAGCCGTTGGTTCATTGATGATACGTTTGACTTCCAAGCCAGCGATACGACCGGCATCTTTGGTTGCTTGACGTTGTGCGTCATTAAAATACGCCGGTACGGTGATGACGGCTTCGGTAACTTCTTCACCAAGATAATCTTCGGCTGTTTTTTTCATTTTGCGTAACACTTCAGCAGAAATTTGCGGTGGTGCCAATTTCTTGTCACGCACGCCTACCCATGCATCGCCGTTGTCTGCTTTAACAATGGAATAAGGCATCAATTCGATGTCTTTTTGTACGGCTTTTTCTTCAAACTTACGACCAATCAAACGCTTAACAGCGTAGAGGGTGTTTTTTGGATTAGTGACAGCCTGACGTTTGGCAGAGGCACCAACCAAAATCTCACCGTCTTCTTGATAAGCAATAATCGATGGCGTGGTACGCGCGCCTTCGGAGTTTTCAATTACTTTAGCCTGGCCGCCTTCCATGACGGACACGCAAGAGTTGGTGGTACCTAAATCAATCCCAATAATGTATTTTTTTTGTGCCATGATTTTATTTCCTTAATAAGATTTTAAATTTTATAAATTTTTTGAATTTCTACGATTTTCCACGAATTGACATATAGGGAATAACACCGCAGTTTCAAGTCTTTTTTATCATTATTTTGCTTGTGCCACAGTCACAATGGCAGGACGCAGCAAGCGATCAGCAATCATGTAACCCTTTTGCAAGACGGACACAACAGTATTCGCTTCTTGTTCGGAAGGCACGACAGACACCGCTTGATGTTTTAACGGATCCAACTTTTCACCTTGTGCAGGTTGAACTTCTAACAAACGATTTTTTTCAAAGGCGGCGGACAATTGCTTCAATGTCATTTCCACACCTTCTTTCAAAGATTCAATTGATGGTGTTTCCACTTTGAGTGCCATTTCCAAACTGTCTTTTACTGGCAACAAGGTTTCCGCAAATCCTTCGATTGCAAATTTATACGCTTTACTAACATCTTCTTGCGCACGACGACGGCTGTTTTCAGCTTCTGCTTTGGCACGCAAATACGCATCACGCATGTCTGCCAGACTCGCTTCAGCTTGCACCAATTGTTCTACCAAACTTGGGCCTGCTTGAACGCTTTCAGTTTTTTCTGCCACTTGTGCAACGGTGGGTTCAACTTTTTCAGTTTGTTTTTCTACGTCTTGCATTCAATCATCTCCAGCAATTTATTAAATATTAAAAAATTAAATTATTAAATTTATTTCATACAGAAACTCAACACTCGAGCCAAATGGGGCTATGGTGCATTTTTTCAAGGGAGGCATTTAACGCAAGACATAACAACGCATGAAAGCTAATTAGGTATACACCAAGCTCAAGCCTTAAATTTTAAACAAGGATAAAATGCAGCCCCAAACTTACACTGGGATCACATTTAAACAATGAATAAACCAACGCCAACCGTCTTAATCACCGGCGCAGCAAAACGCGGTGGCGCAGCAATTGCCAAACGCCTGCATCAGCGTGGTTATCGGATCATTGTGCATTGCCACGCATCGCTATCCGCAGCACACGCTTTGGCAATTGAGTTGAATACCCTACGGACAGACAGTGCCATCGTTTGGCAAGCCGAGCTCAATCAGACCATCGCCGTACCACCGTATGTAGACTCCATCGTCGGGCTCGTTGCCAGTGCTTCTAGCTATCGGCACTCCGATCTAGATGAATTTGCGACATCGCTGGATGCCGATATTGGCAGCCATCTCACCGGTCATCTAGCCTTGATCCAGCATTGCAAAACCGCCTTAACTGCCAATCAAGGTGCCATCGTCGCCATCACCGACATCCATGTCGAACGTCCGGCCAAAGCTTATTTAACCTACCACATTGCAAAAGGCGCACTGGCTACTGCAGTGCGTGCACTGGCCATCGAACTAGCACCACACATACGCGTCAATGCGGTTGCACCCGGATCACTCGAATGGCCCGCCGACGATGCGCCCGCCTGCATCCCACTAGAACGTCAGGCGCAAATATTACGCACCACGCCGTTGGGTCGAATCGGCACATTTGAAGAACTCGCCACCGCCGTAGAATTTTTATTATGCGACGCGACTTTTACAACCGGCGCCACGCTAAACGTCGATGGTGGCAGGTCAATTTTCTTAGAATAAATTGCAATAAATTAAAAATAAATTTGGAAATTTTATGAACAACTTGAATCAGCACACATCTTCTTCCGCCAATGTGACTTCTCGGCCCAAACTCGCCTACGTATCCTTGGAATGCATGGAAGTCGATATCGAAATCGGCGTAGAACCGCAAGAACATGGCCGCATTCAACGCTTGATTATTGATGTGGAAGTCGGATTCGACGATGCAAGAACACGCATCCCCGATTCCAAAGAAGGGTTATTGGAGGGCTTTGATTATGCAAAGGTAAGAGAATGCGTCAAACAAGCCACACACAGCAAAACTTATTTGATAGAAACCATCGCCAATCGTATCGCCGATGGCGTGTTGGCCTTACCCGGCGCACTAAGCTGCGCCGTCAAAGTCAGCAAAAAACGTTGTTGGGCAGAAGTGGATAAGACTAGCGTGCGTATTTTTCGGGAGGTTTGAACCAAGGCTGTCGATTAACCCCATCATTCCCGCGGGTCTAGGCGGGAACCCCGCGTCTTTCGTTATTGAATCCTAAAAGTCACTGGGTCCTCGACTAAAGCACTCGGGGACTCAACACTTCAACACGATGCATCAAAAGGCACCAATTCCGGCATATCACTGTAACCCTCAGCATTAGTCACTGTAGTACTCCACCCATAATCATCAAACGATGTATAAGGAGCAAGTTTTGATGCGTTGTCTGCACCAAAATTCAAATAGGCTGTATAGGATGCATATTGATATTCCAGGACATCAATTGCAGGTTTAGGGTCACCACCGTCAATACCAACATCGAGATCATACGCAATTTCATCCTCCCCAAATTCAAACTCATCCAATGAAATATATTGGAAATCCGATTCTGTATTTTTTACATCGTTTACGTTGAATGGCGTAACACCCGGGCCGTATTGAAAATCTTGCAAAGGAAACATACTAAGTGGACTTGGGAGTGTGTTTAACATTATCCCCCCACCAACTGCACAAGAAAAAAGTTGTAACACAACCATACTCAACTTAGTTAAGGCCATTATTGACTGAACATGAGGAGTACTTATATTTTCCTCTGCAGCTTGGATTGCGGGTATTGATCTATCGTTATCTAAATGAGGAGTACTTATATTTTCCTCTGCAGCTTGGATTGCGGGTATTGATCTATCGTTATCTAATGCAGCGCTCATGTCTTCAAAGCGTACTCGAGGATTTCTTTGTGGCTCTGAAATGGCTAATGATGCTGGCGATGTAATTTCTTCTGTTTTTTTTGCATTTTCACCCGTGTTGACACATACAATCAATTCATCACGGAGACTGTCCCCAACATCAAGATTACTGAGCAAATCGGTAGTAAATTCTCGGAAGATTGGATCCTGCCACAAACTTTGATAGTAAAAATGCACTAGCTCTTTAGGAAGAGTTCCAGGATCTCTGGAATACCTCAGATACCAATTGGCAGCTGCACGTTTTTCTTCAATCGAAAGATTTGTCAACGAAGATGGTTGTCTTTCTGGGGAATCAGTATTTATTGTTACTTGTGGAACAGCATCCGCCTGGCCATCGCTTATTGTGGGGATTAATCCATCTTGAACTCTACCCACCTGAGGGGAATATACTTGATCACTTTGTCGTGATGCTCGATTGGTTGATAATGCTGGCAATGTATTTTTTTTTTGCCTTTTTTGTATTTTCAGGCCTCTTCAAAAATTGAGCCAATTCATAACGAAAACCGTACTCAACATAAATATTATTGCTCACATCGGTAGCAAGTTCTCGGAACGCTTCATCCTTCTTTAAACTTTGACAGTAAAGACGCACTTGCCTTGTTTGCCTAATTACATGCTCTCTGCAAGGCTCCAAACAACTATCGGCAATTTCACATTTCTGTTGAATCGAAAGATTTTTCAACAACGGTAAAACCGACAAAGCCTCTAGCCGATGTTGAAAAGTATCCAACATCAACGCAGATTTTGCATACCATATCTTTTCGCATGCATCCTTAGTTAACACCACGCCTGTCTCTTTCATTGCATCAATGATGGCAGGCTCTCTCATCGTGCCGTGTATCCATCCTTTGACCAATTTCCGCTGCACATCAGCGTTAGCAAAAAAATTCTTCCTAGCATTGACTTCATTTTCTGAAACAGGCCCATGCGTGACTTTAAAAATAGCATCTGCATGACCCGCTCTTATTTGCGTGGCTAATGCTATTTTTTGCTGAGGAGTCATCAGGTGCAGCGGTGTCTCTGCCGGACCAGATGAGGCAAAGTAAGCTGAAAAATGTGCAATTCTGGCGGAAACAAAGGCTGACATTTCCACACTCCCATTGCATTTTCCACGTGCAATTCAGACCAGCATCATTTGATACTAAGTATTGAATAGCGCGAATATGCTTAGTGCAAATTAAATTTTATTAACAAAAAGATATGATTAAAATATAGCACAAATAACAATATATTTCCCAAATAAATAACAAAAATTCAATAATAAAGGGCGAGTTATGAATGAACTCACCCTTAGAGAAATTAGCAAACTTAGCAAAAATTGATGATCAAATTGAATAATTGGGACTTAACTTATCTCGAACCAATCTCAATCCACAATAAAAAGCTTAGCGCCAGTACGCGTATAAGAACGATGCGCTTCGGCATTATCAGCAACTTGGTAGCTCACACCAGGCGTCAACACAAATTTGCGCCCATCGTCCAACTCGCTTTCTAACTCGCCTTCCAGACATAGCAAAATATGCCCCTTGCGGCACCAGTGATCCGCCAGATAACCAGGGGTGTACTCAACCATACGCACGCGAATCTCACCAAAATTGCAGGTACGCCAGTAGGCGACGCCGACTTCTCCTTTGTGCTCTGTGGCTTCGATGCTGGACCAGTCAGTAATACCAAAAGGGATGTTTGCGATATGCATGGATGAACCTCCAAATAAGATGTGATACAGGAAAAATTATCCACGTCCCCACGCCTGCCTTGCCTGTTGCGCATTGGCATACATGGCTTGTAAGGCTTGACCATCGCCATTCGCCAGCAAGGTACGTAGTGTTGCCAGTTGCACCATGTAGGCATCCAGCTCCACCAATAGCGCCGCTTGGTTGGCTAGGCTAATGTCACGCCACATTTCGGGAGAGGAACCGGCGATACGAGTGAAATCACGAAATCCACTGGCGGCGTATTGAAACAACACATCGGCATGTGGTTTATTAGCAATCTCATCAACCAAGGCATACGCCAGCAAATGCGGTAAATGGCTGACGGCAGCAAACACACCGTCATGCTGCTCTGGTGTGAGTTGATGGATGATGGCGCCGCAATGACGCCACGCAGCGCTCACGGTTTCAATCGCTTGGGGCTTATTTTCTGGCAAAGGCGTGATAACCGTTTTTTTACCTTGATACAAGTTGGCAAGCGCTGCTTCTGGACCATGCATTTCTCGTCCGGCAATGGGATGCGCTGGAACAAACTGGGTAATTTTTTCTCCCAAAACAAATCTGGCAGCGGCGATCACATCGCTCTTAGTACTACCGGCATCCGTCACAATGGTATGTGGAGCCAAATGCGGCGCAATCGTAGCCAAAATACTGGCGGTTTGTGCCACTGGCGCAGCTAGCAAAATCAAATCGGCATCGTGAATCGCATCGGATATCGATGTTGAGGTAGCGATACTATCGATGATGCCCAGTTGCTGCGCTCGTAACAGCGAGCTGCTTGAACGACCAATCCCCACAACATGCTGCACCGCCTGTGCATTTTTGAGCGCCAGAGCAAATGAGCCGCCGATTAAGCCAACACCAAAAATAGCGATTTTTTTGAACATAAGAAATTAGACTAATTTGCAACTGAACTACCCATAGTGCCAGCCGGAATGATGGTAATACGGAGAAACTCTAAACCGTCGCCCCCAAGTGCTTTAGTCGGGGATCCAGTGGCTTTTAGCAGTAAACAACGAAAGACGCTGGATTCCCGCCTAAACCCGCGGGAACGACGAATTTTGATTAAATTAATTTTTTGAATGCATCAATAAACGCCGCATTTTCATGCGGCAAACCAATCGAAATCCGCAACCATTGCGGCAAACCATAATTCGCAACTGGACGAACAATAATCCCTTGCTTGAGCAAAGCCAAATTCACTCTTGCACCCGCTTGCTCATCCTCACCTACTTTTACCATCACAAAATTGCCATACGAAGGCAAATAAGTCAGCTGCATGGCATCAAACGCCTGCGTCAATTGCGCATAACCAGCCATATTGCATTGCACGCTTTTTTGCAAAAAGTCCTCATCATGCAAAGCCGCGATTGCTGCCGCCTGCGCCAGGGAATTTACATTAAATGGCTGACGAATGCGATTTAGCAAATCCGTAATCGGCGCCTGTGCAATCGCAAAACCAACCCGTATCCCTGCCAAACCATAGGCTTTGGAAAACGTACGCGTGACGATTAAATTAGGAAATCGCTTCACCCACGCTGTCGATTCAAACTGGCATTCTGGTGCCAAAAACTCGTTATACGCCTCATCCAACACAACCACGATATGTTCAGGCACCGCCTTTAAAAACGCTTCAATTTGCGGCGCGGGAATAAACGTGCCAGTTGGATTATTGGGATTAGCAATAAAAATCAATTTGGTATCTGGCGTGATGGCTTGCAACATGGCCGGCAAATCGTGTCCGTATTCTTTAGCCGGCACCACAATCGCACGTGCACCCACCGCTTGCGTCGCTAAGGCATACACCAAGAAGGAATATTGCGCATACATCACCGCTTGCCCAGCTTGCACCAAGGCATGCGCTGCTAATTCCAGCAAATCATTGCTGCCGTTGCCCAAGGTAATCCATGCTTGCGGCACCTGATATTTGGCGCTGATGGCTGCTTTCAAATCAAAACCGTTCGCATCGGGATAACGTCCTACATCAGCCGCCGCTTGCAACATGGCTTGTCTGGCGGATTCTGGCGTACCTAATGGGTTTTCATTGGATGCCAACTTGATGATTTTGTTCACATCCAAAGCAAATTCACGAGCAACTTCAGCAATGGGTTTGCCGCCCTGGTAAGGAGCAATAGCACGAATGGCATCAGAACCAAATAAAGTGGACATGGGGAAAAATAAAAAATAAGTAAATGAAAGAGAACTAAAAATAAGGAAAGCGATGAAGGCGATGCAAAAACTTTATTAAAAACTTTATTGCAACGCTAAAGGGTAGGAACCCAAGATTTTGAAGAAAGCAGCCTGCTGCTTCAATTCAGCCAATGCTTGCGCCACTTTTTCCTCTTGCGCATGGCCTTCGATATCCACATAAAAATAGTATTCCCACCCTCCCATGCGCGCTGGGCGCGACTCGAAACGTGTCATGGAAACACCGTGCTGCGCCAGGGGAGCAAGCAAACTATGCACCGCACCAGC
>CAZCIX010000006.1:59733-64531 GCA_964498835.1 uncultured Burkholderiaceae bacterium
TCATGGAAACACCGTGCTGCGCCAGGGGAGCAAGCAAACTATGCACCGCACCAGCTTTATTCGGAACGGACAACACCAGCGAAGTTTTATCTTTGCCACTCGGCATCACCTGCTGCCGACCCAGCACGACAAAACGGGTACGGTTATGTGCATCATCCTGAATATGTGACTGCACCAGTTGCAAACGATATGTATGCCCCGCGGCTTCGCTGGCAATCGCCGCCATCGTCGGATCTTCACCAGCAACACGCGCTGCTTCAGCATTGGAAACCAAGGCTTTGCGTTCTATGTCGGGATAATGCTGATTTAACCAAGCTTGGCATTGCGCCAACGCTTGCGTGTGTGCAGCGATGCACGTCACGCCATCCATGCTGCCGGACTGCGTCATCAAATTATGCTGCACCAGCAAAACCACTTCACCACACACGGACAAACTGGTTTGCAGCAATAAATCCAAGGTGCGATTGACGACACCTTCGCTAGAATTTTCAGCTGGCACCACACCAAAATCCGCCGCGCCAGTTTCAGTCGCACGGAACACTTCATCAATCGAAGCGCAAGGCAAACCCTGCACAGCATGACCAAATTGCTGATACACCGCTTGCTCGCTAAACGTACCGATTGGGCCTAAATAAGCAACCACCACCCGTCTTTCCAAAGCACGGCAAGCGGACATAATTTCACGAAACACCGCCTGCACATCCCCATTCTTCAGCGGACCAGGATTGCGCTCTGCTACGCTATTCAATACCTGCGCTTCACGCTCAGGGCGAAACACGGGCGCGTTCTCCGCTGCCTTCACATGACCAACTTCCTGCGCAATACAAGCACGGCGATTTAATAAATCGAGGATTTGTTCATCAATTTGATCAATCTGCGCACGCAAAGGTTTAAGTTTGTCATCCATGTTCTTTAGTTACATCTAAGTGTTTTTATTCGCAAATTTCTGCATATAAGCCAACAACGCTTCTATACCCTCAATCGGCATAGCGTTGTAAATCGACGCCCGCATTCCACCGACCGATTTATGGCCTTTCAATTGCACCAAACCTGCTTCTTTTGCCCCAGCCAAAAACGCATCGTTTAAGGATTCATCACGCAAGAAAAAAGGAACGTTCATACGTGAACGACAATCTTTGGCTACGTCATTGCGATAAAAATCGGTCGAATCTAAGTAGTCATACAATAACGCTGCTTTGGCAATATTTTTTTGCTCCATCACCGCCACGCCACCTTGGCGCAACAACCATTGAAATACCAAACCAGCGATATAAATCGCGTAAGTCGGCGGCGTGTTGTACATAGAATCGTTGTCTGCCACGATTTTCCAGTCAAACGCAGAAGGACAATATGGCAAAGCGTGGCCGATCAAATCTTCCCTGACAATCACGATGGTAAGACCGGCTGGGCCAATATTCTTTTGGGCACCCGCAAAAATTACACCATAGCGAGAAACATCAATCACACGAGACAAGATATGCGATGACATATCCGCCACCAGGGGCACATCCCCCACATCAGGCGTGAAATGGTACTCAAGCCCGTCTATGGTTTCATTACTGCAAATATGTAAATAAGCCGCATCTTTGGACAATTGCCACAACGCACGATCTGGAATGGTCTGGAATTTTTGTCCTTCAGAAGAAGCTGCAACATTGATCTTGGCATATTTAGCCGCTTCTTTGATTGATTTTCCTGACCACGCACCCGTGTGAATAAAATCAATCGTCGCTGGCTGCGGATTCACACGCCCCACTAAATTCATTGGAATGATGGCATTTTCGGCTAACGCTCCACCCTGCATGAAAAGAATTTTGTAATTCGATGGCACATTCAGCAAAATACGTAAATCTCTTTGCGCACTTTCCAAAATCGACATGAACTCTTTGCCGCGATGGCTCATTTCCATCACTGACATGCCACTGCCATGCCAGTTCACCATCTCTGCTGCCGCTTGTTGTAATACTTCTGGCGGCAAAAGCGCTGGACCAGCGGAAAAATTATATAGAGGCATTGTCATAGCGTTTATGACTCCAATTCATCAGCAGCCAACTCCACATCGGACTCTCCAACGGATTCCGTATCAGACTCAACGTCCGATTCCACCACACGTTGTAATCCACTTAACTTGCTGCCATCTTCAACTGAAATCAAAGTCACACCCTGCGTCGCACGTCCCATTTCACGAATTTCAGAAACACGGGTACGGATCAAAACACCACCAGTTGTAATCAACATGATTTCATCAGTTGGTTCGACCAGAGTCGCTGCCACCACTTTGCCATTCCGCTCGCTGGTTTGAATCGCAATCATCCCCTTGGTGCCACGACCATGACGGGTGTATTCCGTAATGGGCGTGCGTTTACCATAACCATTTTCCGTTGCAGTTAATACCGACTGCTGTTCATTTTCTGCCACCAGTAAGGCAATAACTTGCTGGCCCTCATCCAAATTCATACCACGCACACCACGCGCGGTACGCCCCATTGGGCGCACGTCATTTTCATCAAAACGCACCGCTTTGCCGGCATCAGAAAACAGCATGACGTCATGCGCGCCATCGGTTAATGCCGCGCCAATCAAGAAATCGCCTTCATCCAACGCAACGGCAATGATCCCCGCCTTACGTGGATTGCTAAAGTCTGACAACGGTGTCTTTTTAACAGTACCCAAGCTAGTCGCCATGAAAATATAACGATCATCAGGGAAGCTGCGGTTCTCACCAGAAACCGGCAGAATCACGGTGACTTTTTCATCTTCCTGCAACGGGAACATATTGACAATAGGTTTACCACGCGAATTGCGTGAACCCTGCGGCACTTCCCAGACTTTCAACCAATACACGCGTCCATGATCGGAAAAACACAAGATGTAATCATGTGTGTTAGCAATAAACAAATGATCAATCCAATCATCATCCTTGGTTGCCATCGCTTGCTTGCCACGACCACCACGCTTTTGCGCCCGGTATTCTGAAACGGGTTGCGATTTCATATAACCGGTATGCGACAAGGTCACCACCATGTCTTGCGGCGTAATCAAATCTTCCGTTTCTAAATCGTTGGCATTGAGTTCGATTTGCGAGCGACGTACATCTTTCGAGCCTTCGCCATACTCATTTTTTACTATCGTCAATTCATCAGAAATGATGCGAGTGACGCGCTCTGGCTTAGATAAAATATCCAACAAATCAGCGATTTGCGCCATCACTTCTTTGTATTCATTGACGATCTTGTCTTGTTCCAAACCAGTCAAACGTTGCAAGCGCATTTGCAAAA
Organism: uncultured Burkholderiaceae bacterium; assembly: GCA_964498835.1. Taxonomy (GTDB): domain Bacteria; phylum Pseudomonadota; class Gammaproteobacteria; order Burkholderiales; family Burkholderiaceae_D; genus JAGKXB01. Next base: position 63,012 of record CAZCIX010000006.1, read on the forward strand.
TTTCCTGCGCCTGATCATCAGACAATTTGTACAAACCATCAGGTTGGATACCGTAATGTTTAGGCAGATTCTCAGGACGGAAAGCTTCTATCCCACCAGCATTATCTGCACTGGTACGCGCCAACATTTCACGCACCATGGAAGAATCCCAGGCGCGCAACATCAATTCTTGTTTCGCAATCGGTGGCGTAGGCGCAGCTTTAATGATCGCAATAAAATCATCGATATTCGCCAATGCAACCGCCAAACCTTCCAACACATGACCACGCTCACGCGCTTTGCGCAACTCAAATACGGTACGACGTGTCACCACTTCGCGTCGATGCGACAAAAAGCATTCCAGCATTTGCTTCAAGTTCAGCAACTTAGGCTGACCATTGACCAGCGCCACCATATTCATGCCAAACGTGTCTTGCAGCTGCGTTTGTTTGTAAAGATTATTGAGGACGACATCAGGTACTTCGTTGCGTTTTAACTCAATCACCACGCGCATACCGGATTTATCGGACTCATCACGAATATCCGAAATACCGTCGAGCTTCTTGTCTCTCACGTTTTCAGCGATGCGTTCCAGCAAGGATTTTTTATTAACTTGATAGGGCAACTCATCAACGATAATGGCGGTACGGCCTTCTTTGCCGAATTCTTCAAAATGCGTCTTAGCACGCATCACAATCCGACCACGACCAGTACGATAACCATCGCGCACGCCAGCAACACCATAAATGATGCCCGCTGTAGGGAAATCTGGCGCAGGGATCAATTCGATCAATTCATCAATTGTGCAATCGACATTGTGCAATAAATGCAATGCACCCTGAATGACTTCAGTAATGTTGTGCGGTGGAATGTTGGTCGCCATACCAACCGCAATCCCAGAAGAACCGTTGATCAGCAAATTGGGCAGTTTGGTCGGCAATACAGATGGCTCTTTTTCCTTGCCATCATAGTTGGGGACGAAATCAACCGTGTCTTTTTCAATATCTGCCAAAATTTCACTAGCAATTTTGTCCAAACGACACTCTGTGTAACGCATCGCCGCAGCATTATCGCCATCCACAGAACCAAAATTACCCTGCCCATCCACCAAGGTATAACGCAAGGAAAATTCCTGCGCCATCCGCACCAACGTGTCGTAAATCGACTGATCGCCATGAGGATGGTATTTACCCATCACTTCACCAACTACACGTGCGCATTTGACGTAAGGACGGTTCCAGACATTATTCATTTCATGCATGGCAAAAAGTACGCGGCGGTGCACAGGCTTTAAACCATCACGCACATCAGGCAAAGCACGCCCTACGATTACGCTCATCGCATAATCGAGATAGCTTTTACGCATCTCTTCTTCTAAGGAAATGGGGATAGTTTCTTTTGCGAATTGATCCATTGGAGAGTCGAAAAATCTTTTATTAACTAAGTGAATTGAAAAATCAAAATCGATATTGTCAAATATGCAATAACAATAAACAAAACTTTTTCATTCTAACACGCATGCCTATCAGCTTCGTTGCTTA
>CAZCIX010000007.1:0-56155 GCA_964498835.1 uncultured Burkholderiaceae bacterium
GCAAGAAGCACAAGCTGCATACGTTGCTAAAGAAGAGCAAGCCGTACAGGCTGCTAAAGAAGAGCAGGCGGCGCAGGAGGCTAAGGCCTTGCAAGAAGCGCAAGCTGCATACGCTGCTAAAGAAGAGCAAGCCGTACAGGCTGCTAAAGAAGAGCAGGCGGCGCAGGAGGCTAAGGCCTTGCAAGAAGCACAAGCTGCATACGCTGCTAAAGAGGAGCAAGCAGCACAAGAAGCCCGGGCTTTGCAAGCTGCACAAGCTGTTAAAGAGGAGCAGAGGGTGAGATTGGAACAGGTGGCGCAAGCAGCACAGATTTCTCCCAAAAAGATAATTGCTTCGATGGTTTCGTTTGACTTGTTGCCATCTAAGGCGTCTCGTGATGAGCAAGTGATTGAAGAAGTGCGTGTTCTGAGGCAAGAGCCCGTTGTCTTACCAGTCCCATCTCGTTGGGATATACGTATTAATGATGTGACACTGCGACAAGCGCTATCTCGCTGGTCTTCTGATGCTGGTTGGCAGCTTGCGTGGGAGGTTAAGGTTGATTATCCGGTGCAACTTGAAGCCAGTTTTTCTGGGACGTTTGAGTCTGCTGTAGAGCATTTTATTAATGCTTTGCGTAATAGTGATTATCCATTGGTTGCCTGTTTGTATGAAGGTAATCGTGTGGTGCGTGTATTACATTATGGTGAAAATAAAGGGTGTGTGCAATGAGTAAGCATTTTCCACTATTTTTGATGGTTGGCGTAGTTGGATTGCTATTCGGCTGCGGAACAACACAAGAAATTGTCGATAAGCATTACGATGAAAATGCGGCCAAGCTTAAACGCGGTGCTGATGGAGTTATTACAACTAATGTTGCTAGTGATGGTGTTGCAGTACATCGTATGCAAGGTGCGTGGTTGGGTATGCGTTCAACACCTTTACAAGCTGATAGTTCTTTACCGCAAATTTTTCGGCGTCAAGTCTCATTGCGTTTCCCGGGTCGCGTTAATATCGCTACGATTGCGGAGCGACTTACAAAAGTAACTGGTATTCCAGTAAGTGTTAAGCCTGATGTGCTCATGCCCGCTACTGCTTTTATTAAAGGTGGGGCGGCTGTTCCGGTTGCTGGTTCGACAGGTCCTAATGCTACTGCGCCAGATAAGTCTGCCTATCAGGGACTGTCATATAGTTTATCCAGCGCATCTGTAGAAAATAATGCGACTGAATTTGAAATGAATTTTGAAGGCCCATTGGCTGGTTATTTGGATTTGCTTTCGGCAAAGGCTGGTATTTCATGGGAATATCGTGAGGGTGTTATTTCATTGCATCGTCTCGTTACCAAAGTTTTTTTGTTAAAAGCTATACCTGGTTCTTCGTCTTTCGATTCTTCTTTGGGTAGAACATCTACGGCATCTGCCGGTTCTGGGCAAACAACAGCTGGCTTTAATTCGACCTCGAATATTACGATGGTGTCGAAATTCAGTGTGTGGACGTCGCTTGAGTCGTCAATTAAGTCTATTATGTCATCCTCTGGTAAGTTGGCGATGTCAGAAGCTACTGGTAGTATCACGCTTACTGATACGCGAGATGTCGTTGAGCAAGTTGGGCGTCTTATAGATCAAGAGAACGCTATGTTGACGCGTCAGATTGCTATGCGTGTTGAAGTTTTATCTGTGAAACTCAATACTGGCAATGAGCATGGTATTGATTGGACAAGTGTTTTTTCCCAATTGTCTGGTAATTTTCAAATGACATTTAACTCACCTATTTCAACGGTGTCGGGCAGTGCTGCAAATTTTGGGGTTTCTGTTTTGTCCCCTGTTACTGGAACGACTGGGAGTGCGACTCAGCAACGTTTTGGTGGATCGCAGGCTTTATTTAAGGCATTAAATACTTATGGTCGTGTCAGTGTTGTTACTACAGCTAATGCCTTAACTTTGAATCGTCAGCCTGTTCCTGTCGCGATTACTAATCAAACTAGTTACCTTGCTGAGGTAACCCCTTCAACTGGAGGCGGGGTTGGGACAACGGGTGGTACTCCAGGTTTGAAATCAGGAGTTGTAACGACAGGATTTTTGTTGAATTTGTTACCTACGGTGCTTGATAGCAGTAGCATATTGTTACAGTTCTCAGTGGGTATTTCTGAATTGAATAAGTTGGTTACTGTTTCATCTGGAGTGGGATCTTCACAGCAAAGTATACAAACACCTGAAATTTCTGGAACTGAGTTTTTGCAAAGGGTTGCTATGCGTCCTGGAGAGACATTGGTATTGTCAGGCTATGAGCGTAGCGTTGGGCAGTACGACCGTAGGGCATTGACGGAGGGTGCTCCTATTGGTTTGGGAGGCTCTTTGACAGGTGTAAACAATCGTGAAGCTGTCATTATCTTAGTTACGCCAGTTTTGTCGAACAGCGCAACTTAATCACGGATTATTGGGTTATGCCAGCAAATATTTCTAATGTCGATGGAAAACAAGTTATTTTTGGCTTGGATTGGGTCGCATTGTCGGGTGAGTTGAAGGAGCATAAAGAAGTAAAAGCTCTGGCACAGGAAAATGTGGCCTTATATCAAGTTCGTCATAAGGGTGAAGATGCCATAGTGTATGGTTTTTTATCCCAGGATGCTCTATCAGCTGAAATAAAAAAAGCAAATTTGGTATCTGCTGCCGTTTTGTTGGCAACTACGGAGCAAATTGCCGCTAATGCAATTTTTATTGAGGTTGAGGCTCAGAACGCAAAGTTAGCTATTTTAGAGAATGGTGTGCCTTCTCCAGGTGGGGATTTTTATGGCAGTGTGCAGGAAGCTGAAGAAATAATACGCCGTATCCAAAATGATGCTTATGAGCCATTCACATTCTATGGCAACTATTTTGAGGTGTATAGCAATACCATTCCTTTGTCACTAGTTGATTTATTGGACAATGGTGATGTGGCAGCAGCTACATTGGTGGAAATTAAAGGGAATACTGTTAAGTGGTTGGGTGGATTTGCATTGTTCCTGCTGTGTTTTTGTGCATATTTCTTTTATAGTGATCATCAGAAAGAGCAGAAGAAAATTGCGGCATTGAAGTTGGCTCAACAAAAAAATACTCCAGTAAATCCGACAAAATTGTATGCTGAGTCATTAAGAATTGCTGCCTCGGATGCAGGGATTCCTTCTAGTAAGGCTGCGGGCATTCTTGCTGAATCTTGGCAAAAACAAGAAACGGTTCTCGCCGGTTGGAAATTAAGCGAGATTGATTGTTTGCCGCAAGCGTGCTCATATTTTTGGCGCATTGATGGTGGTAATAACAAGACTTTATATGATGCGTTGCCGGGCATTTCATTGCAATATAGTTTGGATGGTAAGTCCCTAGCCTATACTAAAAATATTAATGTGCAATATTCGAGTCTTGATGTTAATAAACTTCCTACGTTTAATGAATTTCAAATTACTACAGGGGCATTTATTCAAGGTTTAAGATCTATTGGTGTACAAGTTTCGATAGGTCAGTTGTCTGTTTTTGGTGCAAGTCCTGATATTAAATTGTCTGAAATTAAGTCGCCGGTGCGTTTTGGAACACTAAATGTCAGTGGAGATCTTTCTTTTTTAAATGAGATATTTTCGCGCTTTCCAGATAATCTTACTTTTCGTCATCTTAATATTCAGATTCAAGATGGGCAGCCAACATTTCGTTTAGAAGGAAATTATTATGTCAAAAATTGAACGTGTTTTATTATTTTTGGTAAGTCTATTTTGTTGTGTTACTACGCATGCTGCGACAATAGATGAATTGATTGCGCAGCAGCGTGAAGCAACAAGTGCAGCGGCTCTTAAGAAAATCGCTGAATCAAAAATAGGAGCAACAGCTTCTTTGCCTGGTATTGTTGATGTTGCTACGGTTCCTGTTATGCCTAATGGGTCTCCCATAAGTGTCGCTCGTATAGAAAATAATAAGATTGACGATTTGCGTTTGATTGCTGTTTATGGTGTTGATCGAAATTTGACTGCAGATGTCTATTATAACGGTGCTGTTTTTTCAGTGGCACAAGGTGGTGAAACAATTGATGGTTGGCGTGTGCAGACTATCACTTCATCGCGTGTTGTTCTTCAGCAGTTTATAGGCGTAAAGAAAAAGATGCGTAAGACGCATGTTCTTTATTTGTCTGATCCAACTATTAATATGACAACGCCAAATGCTCAAGATGTAAACTCTTCTGGTGGGCATCTCGGTATTCCTCCAATTCGAAATGTGGCTCAAAAATAATTTGCTGAGTGTTTTTATATGTGATGCTTAAAATATAAAAAACATAAAGTGTTTTGATATGCTTTTGTTTTATCAAAAAGGCATTAAATGCTTGGATTTTTGAAGAAAAAACAGAGACCTGTCTTGACGGTGTCACAACAGGTTTCTGAGTCAGAGACTGATATTTCTCCAGAGCAGTTCAAGATTGAATTGGCTCATCAAGACGAGGTAGGTGCCGCGGCAGCAACCTTACAAGGGGATGATGGCAGGCATCATGCCGAATCAAAATTGTTGCGTGTGTATTCAGTTGCAGATTTGCCAGAATATAAAACAATACTGACTGCTAAGGATGGCAAGTTTGAGCTTGCTGTAGAGAAGCAGGAGGTTTGCGTAGCTATTGGTTTAGAGTCTAAAGCTACCTGGATACTCGTTACGTCTGAGTTCTATGCCAGTTCCCGTATTTTTGTGATGGGTTTGCGCGAGCGTATGCGCAAAGCTGAGTTTATAACAGAAAAAATTGTTTTAGCAGAAGAAGAGCTAATTGCTGCTATTTATGATTCTGCCTCCAGATTGCGTGTTAGTGCTGCATTTGAAGAGGTAATGACAGAAGAGGGTCTTGTTTTTGATCAGATCGTACGTTACGGTTTGGAGCACCGCGCATCGGATATTCATATCGAAGTGCGTGGGCAGCAAGGTTTGGTACGTTATCGTATTAATGGTGATTTGGAGGTAATGTATAACGAAAGTCGCGGCGTTTATGTAATGGAGCAATTACGTGATACCGTGGGTTATGCCTATAACAAACTGCAAAGTGAGCGTACTGGTTCTCATTCTAACTTTAATCCGGAAACTTACCAGTCTTGTATGATTCCGTACAAGATTGGTAACTCGAAAATGAATTTGCGTTATCAATCCACTCGTGCGTGGGGTGGTTTTGATGTTGTTTTGCGTTATTTGCATCAGTACGAAAATACAGATACGAAGGAGTTCCGTCAGCTTGGTTATAGTGAAGATCAAGCGCGTATGTTGGATATTGCGTCGCGTACCAGAACGGGTATGGTCATGGTTGCTGGTATTACTGGTTCTGGTAAATCTACGACACTGAAAACTATTATTGAAAATATTCCTGATCGTGAGTATTTAAAAATATTTACGATTGAAGATCCTGTTGAGTATGCAATTCCTCATGTGACGCAAGTTTCTTTGCAGCGTACGTTTGCAGCAGATTCAGAAAAAATGCCCTATCGGGAAATACAGGCGGTTTTGATGCGCTGTGATCCAGATACTGTCATGGTTGGGGAAATACGTGATGTTGAATCTGGTGAAACTGCTCAAACACTCATTGAAACAGGTCATCAAGTGATGGCGACTGTGCATGCTAATTCGATTTTTGGCGTATTTCCTCGTTTACTTGCTCCCAATATCGGTTTTGCAGTGAATACCTTAACTGCGCCACAATTTTGGTCGTTAATTATTTACCAAGCTTTGGTTCCTGTTTTGTGTAAATCGTGCAAGATTCCAGCAGAGGAAGTGATTGCTGCGAAATTAAAATTGATTCGCACCCGTTTCTTAATTTCGACTGATGGTATGTATGTTAAAAATCCAAATGGTTGTGAGCATTGTAATGGGCGTGGTACGACAGGGGTGAGTGTGGTGGCGGAAATGATGCAACCAACTCGTATGGAGTTACGCTATATACGTGAGAACAGTGAGTTTGAAGCCGAAAAGCTTTGGCGTAATCGTAGCGATAAGCAATTTGATACTTCTAGGATGGAAGGAAAAACCGTGTTCGAACATGCATTGTATAAGGCCTATCTTGGCGAAATAGATCCTCGCGTGGTTGAGCGTTTTGAGACTTTTGAGCGTTTTGAAATTATATAATCATGGATATCAATTTTGATGTTGTTGAAAATTATTTTGCTGTTAAAACTTTTCGTGGGATGCGGGAGCAGTTTTATGAGGATCTTGCTGAGGCGGTGAGTGATAGTGAGCCTATTGCCAAGTTCATAGAAGTGCGAAGGGCTAGGGCGCTCAAGCAAAAAGATTCTCTTGCTGTTTTATATGCAATGTGGTTGAAGAGAATGAATAAGCGTGGTGGCAAATTGTCTTATGTGCTGAGAGGAACTGTGCCCGAAAGTGATATTTTTGTTTTGTCGGCAATAGAAGATAAGGGGGATTTAGCCGAAGGTTTGCGCTTCTTGGCAAAAACGATTAGAGATCAACGTGGTATGACTGCAGCTTTAATTGGTGCTATTGTCATGCCTATTATTGTATCTGTTGTAATGGTCGGTTTTATGGTGGTTTTGGCGCTATTTGTAGTGCCAGTTTTTGTCGAAATTGCGCCAGTCGAAAAGTGGAATGGCATAGGAAAGGTATTGTATTCCGTGTCTTATGCGATTACTCATTATGGCGTGTTGATGTTAATTGGTACTATTGCTGTAATCGCTGGTTTTGTGTGGACGTTGCCTAATTGGACTGGAGCGGGGCGTGCAATAGTGGATAAACATCTTCCCTATAGTGTTTATCGTGATTACCACGGTGCTTTGTTTTTGGTTGCGTTGGCTGTAATGATGCATTCTGGGGATACTTTGATGCGAGCGTTGGAGGCGTTAAAGGCACGTAGTACCCCTTGGTTACGTTGGCATATCGTTCGTATTATTCGGAATGTTGATAAGATGGCTGGTAATTATGGCGAGTCTTTTGCTACTGGTGTTTTTTCACAGCAACTTACTAATCGTATTGTCGATTATAGTCGTCGTTCTAGTGAGCTTGATAAAGTTATTTCTCGCATCGGTATTGATGGTATTGAGAGGGTACGTAAGGATGTTGAGAGTGGTGCAAAGCTCATGAATTCGATTTTGATTGCTGTTTTGGGTGCGTTATTGGCATTTATGTTGGTAGGGACGATATTGACTGCACAGGGATTGAGTGAGTCATTGAAAAAAGAAGTGAGTCTGCAGAAAATTAAATAAGTGAAGATAAATGTTGTCGATCTGTATGTTGCCGTAATAAAATAAAAACACATTGTTGAAACTAGGAGTTGTAAATGAGTGCTTATGCCATAAATCTTAAAAACGAAGTTGGTATTGTAGCTATTGGCAATATGCATGCGGTTTCTCGTTTCTCTCAACGAGGTTTTGGCATCATCGAAATTGGTATTGTTTTGGTGATTGTCAGTATGTTGTTGGCAGTGACTCTTGGGTATGTGCGTGGCGTGCTTGCTGATAATCGTGCTAATGATGAAGCGAAGGTCTTGTCTCAGACTATCCTCGATATTCAACGCTTGTATAATAATCGTTCTAATTATACAGGTGCTACGTTGACAGGCTTGATTGGGAATGGTGTGTTTCCTTCTGAGCGTCTTTCTGGAACTACCGGGGTAAATAATCGTTGGGGGGGTACTGTAACATTTGCGTTGGCCACTCTTGCCACCACAAATGATGCTATTACACTTACTTATAGTAACGTTCCTCAATTAGAGTGTAACTCTGTTGTGGCGCAAGTTGAACGTTCTGTTTCTAGGATTCTGGTTGGTACGGCTACTGTAAAACCTTATGCGGTAGGTGGTGGTACATTGGATATTAATTCGCTTGGTGTTGCTTGTGTCGGTGGGGGGGCGACGAATACATTAGCTTTTACAATTGGCATTACGCAATGAAAGACGATCGGTTTAGTAAATGATGAAAATTTAATTGGGGGATCCTAAAAATGAAAAATACTAATTTAAATAAAAAGTTGTATGTTGTTCGTCAAAGTGGTTTTGGTATTATCGAGATTGGTATCGTTTTGGTGATTGTCAGTATGTTGTTGGCAGTTACTCTTGGGTATGTGCGTGGCGTGCTTGCTGATAATCGTGCTAATGATGAAGCGAAGGTCTTGTCTCAGACTATCCTCGATATTCAACGCTTGTATAATAATCGTTCTAATTATACAGGTGCTACGTTGACAGGCTTGATTGGGAATGGTGTGTTTCCTTCTGAGCGTCTTTCTGGAACTACCGGGGTAAATAATCGTTGGGGGGGTACTGTAACATTTGCGTTGGCCACTCTTGCCACCACAAATGATGCTATTACACTTACTTATAGTAACGTTCCTCAATTAGAGTGTAACTCTGTTGTGGCGCAAGTTGAACGTTCTGTTTCTAGGATTCTGGTTGGTACGGCTACTGTAAAACCTTATGCGGTAGGTGGTGGTACATTGGATATCAATTCGCTTGGTACTGCTTGTGGTACTGGTGGTTCGACCAATTCGTTGGCTTTCACATTTGGTGTGAATCAGCAGTAGTGATATGTGTAATAGCCTGATGATTCGTTTTTGCTGTTTTTAATGGAAAATAAGGGCATCGGGTGGAAGCCATAGATGATCAAATCTTAGTTGATGTTTCGAATTATTCGGACTGGCACATTGATTTGGCTTATTCTGAAACTTCGGTGTTGTTTAGGGGTGGTTTTGGTGATGAAAAAGATGCTGATTCTGCTCCGGTTCCGATTCCTGATGCTTTGCGTCCATTCTTTGATATTCTTTGTTGCATGCTGCGCGAGCACCAGGTTACTAGTGGTGCTGCTGCATTTACCTTGACAGTTAAGTCATTGCGTTTTCGGGTCGAGCGTATCAGGCCTGAAAGATACGCGTTACGCTTGATTCGAGGTCATATAGCCTCTTTGGAGGAATTAAATTTAGGGAAGCCGGCTTGCGACATTTTGATGGATCGGGAGTTTAAATCTGGCGGTCTAATTTTAATTGCTGGTGAAACAGGTTCTGGAAAGTCTACTACGGCTGCGGCTACTGTGGTTGCTAGATTAAATGCTTATGGTGGTTATTGTTTGACAGTTGAGTCACCAATAGAATGTGTGTTTGAAGGCTTTCATAATAATGGTTATGTCGAGCAGGTCGATGCTACTCTCACCGGTTTTAAACATGAAGTTTGTACTGCGATGCGGAAGTTTCCATCCAGAACAGGCAGTATGTTTTATTTTGGTGAGGTTCTCGAAGAAGAGGCTGCAGCAGAATTGGTACGTTTAATAGGTCGTGGTCATTTGGTTATTACAACCATACATGCTAAAGATATTATTCGTGCGGTAGAAATGTTAGTTGCGTTTGCTGAGCGCGGCGGTGAAACCTATGCGCGTCAGATGGTAGGGCAAAATCTGCGAGCAGTAATATATCAACGTCTGCAGAATAAAAAACCTGTTGTTAATTGTTTTAAAGCAAATGACACAATTAAAAATGTTATTTGCAATGTTTCGACACCACTTTATCAATTGGCAAATGAAATTGATATGGCAAAACGTGCGCAAAGGGCTTAGAGATTATGTTTTTTCTTCTTCTTTATCAATTAGCCGTATGCTCCGCCTGTAAATAGCAAATCAAATAAACGAGCGATTGTTGCGATTAATGTGGTACTGCCGACGATCGTCGTTAAAACTAATAATAGCGCTAACTGCCAGCCTGAATTTGATGTGGTTCCGGAGGCGGTGTTGTGTGCTTTGTCCCATTGTTCATCTGACGCTAAGCCGTTTATAAGTGCGGCCATGAAACCTGCTAGTGCTGATAATAACAATGGACTAATTTGCAAAAATATTTGCGTTGTGTATTCGACTCTTAAAAGGATGGCTACGGCGAGTGAAGATGCATGTATCCATGCGTGAATATCTCGTTTTCCATATAAATAAAAACGATGCGCTCCTATCGTGCCGAGTGTGAGGGCGAGCAAAGTCGCAAGGGTTTTGTTTTTATGTGATTTTTGAAAGTTGCGCATGAATTTGTGTAAAAAAAGTATTTTTGTGTATATCTTAGTCTAGACATAGTCGAGTGAAGGATTTTATCTTATATGGGGCTTGCGGTGTTGTATTGAATAGCCTTATAATGCAAGGCTTTACTTCGCGCTTTTATAATTTTTGGAAACATTATGGTCGTTATTCGTTTATCACGTGGAGGCGCCAAGAAGCGCCCATTTTTTAATATTATTGTTACTGATTCACGTAATCGTAGAGATGGTCGTTTTATTGAGCGTATTGGTTTTTACAATCCTGTTGCATCTGGAAATGCGGAGTCCTTCAGAATTGCAGTAGACCGCTTGGCTTATTGGCAAGATGTGGGTGCACAATTGTCTCCGACAGTAGAGCGTTTGGTGCGTGCAGGAAAAAAAGCTGCTTAGTAAGCTTGGAGCCTACCGTTCGTATCTGATTTGTATTTGTAACATTTGAGGCGGCACGTGGTCGTTGTTCCAAAAGATCTGATTTTGGTGGGGCATATAGTTGGTGCTTACGGAGTGCATGGTGCGATTCGGATTCGTCCCTATTCAACTAACGCGGATGCTTTGTTACGTGTGCAAGCATGGTGGTTGGATAAGCCAGAATTGCATGATGTAGATGTGCTTTCAGCAAAGTTACATGGTGGTGATGTTGTTGCACATTTAACAGGTGTGGTTAGCCGGGATGCTGCGGAAAAATTAAAAGGGGCTACTGTGCAAATTGCGCGCAGTCGCTTTCCGGCCTTAGAGGACGATGAATTTTACTGGGTTGATTTGATTGGTTTGTTGGTTGAAAGCCAACAAGGTGTTGGTTTAGGTCAAGTTATCAGAGTTATAGAGCACGGCGCACATCCTATTTTGGAAGTTGCTGATCTTGAGCAAAAGACGCAAGCAATACTCATTCCTTTTGTCGCAAAATTTATACAAACAGTTGATCAGGTAGCTAAAAAAATAATCGTTGATTGGGAGGCTGATTATTAGCATCTGCTTGAGAATTGTGAGAGTTGAGAATCACTGCGATGCAATTTGATGTCATCACTTTATTTCCTGAAATGTTTGTTGCATTAACGGAATCTGGCATTACCCGACGTGCTTTTGAGCAAAATTTCTGCAATTTGACGCTTTGGAATCCAAGAGATTTCACTACTGATAAACATAGAACGGTTGATGATAGGCCTTATGGCGGCGGTCCTGGCATGGTGATGTTGGCGCAGCCTTTGGCTGATGCATTGGATGCTGCCAAATCACGACAATTGCTTAATGGGTTTCCTGTTGCTTCGAAAGTGATTTATTTGTCGCCGCAAGGTCGCCAGCTTACACATCGATGCGTTATGGAGTTGACTGCTGAGCCTGGTTTGATCTTGTTGTGTGGTCGTTATGAGGCAATCGATCAGCGTTTTTTGGACTCTTGTGTTGATGAAGAGATTAGTCTCGGCGACTTTGTATTGTCAGGTGGTGAAATTCCAGCGATGGCATTGATGGATGCTGTGATTCGCCAGTTGCCAGGTGTTTTGCACGATGAAAATTCGGTGATACAAGATAGTTTTGTGCATGACATATTAGATCATCCACATTACACACGGCCCGAGGTAATCCAAAATATGATAGTGCCGCCAGTTTTGATGGGTGGAAATCATGCGGAAATTGAAAAATGGCGACGTCGGCGAGCGTTAGAGGCAACGCTTAAGAAGCGCCCAGATTTGATTATTAAGGCTAGACAGGCAGGAAATTTGACAACTTCAGATGAGCAGTTTTTAGCCAGTCTTGAATAAACGTGAAGAATTAAGCGAATTAATTAAGTGATTCATTGTTTAATTAGTTTGTAAGGCGTGAACCAATTTGGTTCAACTATTAACCCCATCCTCTACTGGGCATGGCGCCAGCAAGATGGTTTTTGGAGTCGAAAATGGATTTAATCCAACAATTAGAGCAAGAAGAGATTGCGCGTCTCGCTAAAAATATTCCTGATTTTGCCCCGGGCGATACTGTCGTTGTGAACGTGAACGTTGTTGAGGGTACACGTAAGCGTGCTCAGGCTTATGAAGGGGTAGTGATTGCACGACGCAATCGTGGTTTGAACTCAAATTTTATTGTGCGTAAAATTTCTTCTGGTGAAGGCGTAGAGCGTACGTTTCAGTTGTATTCTCCTCTGATCGCATCTATTGAAGTAAAGCGCTGTGGTGATGTACGTCGTGCGAAGTTGTATTATTTGCGTGAACGTTCAGGTAAGTCGGCTCGTATTAAAGAGAAATTACCTAGCCGCCGTATCGCTACTAAAGAAACTGCGTAATACAGTTTTCAATAAAAAAGGCGCCAAAATTTGGCGCCTTTTTTTGTAATCTTTTAAATTTGTTTTTTTAAATGTTGCGAAGATTGCAAATAAAAAATTAGAGGTTTTAAAAAGGTGTTTTATGACATTTCTTTCTATTCTTTTTGCATTATTAATTGAGCAAATTAAGCCTTTGCGTGCGAATAATGTGCTTTATACTGAAATTAAGGCATTTGCTGCGCGTATGGAGAGATGGTTTAACGCTGGTCAAGTACATCATGGCCGCTTAAGTTGGTTGCTGATGGTGGCAATGTTGACTTTGCCAACTGCGCTGATTTATTACGTATGCGTGCGAATCAGTCCATTTTTGGCATTGGTATGGAATATTCTGATTGTTTATTTGACCTTGGGGTTGCGCCACTATAGTCATTATTTTAGTGCGATCCAACTTGCTTTAAATCGTGGTGATGAATTAACGGCGCGAGGCTTGTTGGCGGAATGGATTAAAGAAGATACGACTGGTATGGAAGTGAGCGAGATTAGTCGTATTGCGGTTGAGCAAGCATTGGTGACGACGCATCGTCATGTGTTTGGGGTGTTTTTCTGGTTTTTGATGCCATTCGGTCCTGCTGCTGCTGTTATGTATCGTGTTGCCGAACATTTGGCGCGTGCCTGGAATGAGCCGGATCATATGAAGCATGAGGTGTTTGGCTGTTTTGCGGCACAAGCTTTTTATGTCCTAGATTGGATTCCTGCTCGTTTGACTGCGGTTGCTTTTGCCGTTGTAGGAAATTTTGAAGATTCAATTCACGCTTGGCGTAATTTTGCTAAGCGTTGGCAGGATGAAACTACTGGAATTATTCTGTCTGCTGGCGGTGCTGCGATGGGCGTATGTTTGGGCACGCCTGCGCAAAAAGTGGCCAATATTTTGCCAATAGATGCGAGTGCTGTTGATACCGTGACGATGGAAGCAGAGGTTATGCCTGGTGAGGAACCTAGTATCCGTACTTTACAGAGTACTGTTGGGTTGATTTGGCGTGCGCTTTTGTTATGGATGATGTTACTTTTGTTGCTGTCTATTGTTGTTTGGCTAGGGTGAAAAATAATATTAAAACTATATGCTAAAACTAAATTTAGGTTGCGGTCTTAATAAAATTAAGGACTATATCAACATTGATATGTTTCAAGAGTGTGAGAGCGAGTATCTTGTCATAATTGTTGCGTTGAAATAAATGTTCCACATCCCCGCGATGACAGTTTTATTAATGATCCAACGCATATCAGAATTATTCCTCATGAATTGCTTAATGGTTTTAGTAAGAAATTTAATGAAGAATGTCGTGCAAAGAGGGCACAAAGTACTTCATTTGCTTTGTATCTTGATGTGGATTTTGAGCTTGAAACTGCGGCACAGATTCTTGATGAACCGTATGATGCTCGATATGCAGAGAAGTTAATTACTCATGACGAGCTTGTCACGGCAATTCGAAAAAAATAATGTACTAATAACGTACAAAATTAAACGTTGAGTTATTAAATGAAAAATTGAATGATTCTATTTGTCGAATAATTGATGATAGTTCATATTTACCGCTCCTTATCTTTTTCATGGGGTAATGCAATGAGGATTGCCGTTCAATTCTGCTAAAATCTCAGGATGTCATATCAAGTCCTCGCCCGCCAATATCGCCCCAAAAATTTCGACACGCTAGTTGGTCAAGAACACGTCGTACGAGCCTTGACCCATGCATTGCAAAGTGGACGTTTGCATCATGCATATCTTTTTACTGGAACGCGGGGAGTGGGAAAAACTACTTTGTCGCGTATTCTGGCTAAGTCTTTTAATTGTGAAACCGGTATTACAGCTCATCCTTGTGGTGTGTGTGAAGCTTGTGTTGCGATTGATGCGGGTTGTTTTATCGATTACATTGAGATGGATGCTGCGTCTAATCGCGGCGTAGATGAAATGGCGCAATTGTTGGAGCAGGCAGTGTATGCGCCTTCAAATGCTCGCTTCAAAGTCTATATGATTGATGAAGTGCATATGCTCACCAGTCATGCTTTTAATGCCATGTTAAAGACATTGGAAGAGCCGCCACCGCACGTCAAGTTTATTCTTGCTACTACTGATCCGCAAAAAATCCCAGTTACGGTTTTGTCACGTTGCTTGCAATTTAATTTG
Organism: uncultured Burkholderiaceae bacterium; assembly: GCA_964498835.1. Lineage (GTDB taxonomy): Bacteria > Pseudomonadota > Gammaproteobacteria > Burkholderiales > Burkholderiaceae_D > JAGKXB01. Next base: position 14,410 of record CAZCIX010000007.1, read on the forward strand.
AAGCAAATGCCACCTAGTCATATCGTTGCGCATTTAGATCATGTTTTGACGTTAGAGAAAATAGAATTCGATGTTGCTGCTTTGCGTTTATTAGCACAAGGTGCGCATGGTTCAATGCGTGATGCCTTGTCTTTGACTGATCAAGCGATTGCTTATGCTGCTGGTAAGGTTACCTTGGAAACTGTGCAGAGTATGTTGGGCGTGATTGATCAGGCTTATTTAATACGTTTGCTGGATGCGTTGGTACAAAAAAATGGTGCAGGTTTGTTGGTAATTGCGGATGAAATGTTGGCGCGTAGTTTGTCTTATAACAGTGCTTTGCAGGACTTGGGAATTTTGCTGCATCGTATTGCCTTAGCGCAGGCTGTGCCAGATGCTTTGCCAGAAGATTTACCTGAGCGTGATGATATTTTGCGTCTGGCCAGCTTATTTGATGCGGAAGAAGTGCAGTTGTTTTATCAAATTGTGTTGCATGGTCGCAATGATTTGAATCTGGCTCCTGATGAGTATGCCGGTTTTTCTATGACTTTATTGCGTATGTTTGCATTCAAACCAGATAATGGTACGAGCAATGATGCAAACAATGCGACTAATGTACGTAGCGTGGAGCGTGAAATGCCTGTTGTTGCGCAACAAGTAACACAATCTGTGGCTTCTTTCATGCAAGCTGCCGTGACGAAAAGTGAGCTAAGTCCAGCGCGCGCAGCTTTGGCTGCCGTCCGTAATCTTGGTAAAACGCCATCATCGAGTATGATGGCAGGTGTGAAATCGCCTGATCTCATTCCCAATGTGCCAGTTCTTGCTAAGGCCACGAATACGACTGTTACTTCGCTTGAATCTGATAATCATGTTGTCATGTGGCAGCCAGTGTCGGTATTGAATTGGGATGGTAATTGGCCGCAGCTTGCCGCCTCCTTGCCGTTGCGTGGTGTTGCACAACAATTGGTGTTACAAGCAGAATTGATAGAGTGCAAAGTTAATAATGATGCGCAGGCTTGTTTTCATTTAAAAGTCCCTTTAGAAACCCTTTGTTCTTCTGTTAATATTGATAAATTGATAGTGGCTTTGTCGACGTATTTTGGTCAAGAAATAAATGTTAAAACAGAAGTAGGTGCAGTACGTCATACTGCGCATGCGCAAGCGCAGCAGGATATTTTGTTGCGCCAGCGTCAGGCCGAGGACAACATACACAATGATTCTTTTGTACGGACATTAATGCACGAATTTGACGCTAATGTTGTTCCCGGGTCAATTAAATCGATCTAAAGTGATGTAAAGCGATTTGAAGTAATTTGATATTTGTTGAATTTAGAAATTTCTGGTTTTAATACCACACACATTCATTAATAAACGGAGATAAAAGCATGATGAAAAATCCTTTGGCTGGATTGATGAAACAAGCACAAGAAATGCAAGAAAATATGCAAAAGATGCAAGAGCAGTTGGCTTTAATTGATGTCGAAGGAGAGGCGGGAGCGGGTTTGGTCAAAGTAATGATGAGTTGTAAAAACGTTGTCAAACGCGTGGTTATTGATCCTTCTTTGTTGAAAGATGATAAGGAGTTGTTGGAAGATTTGGTCGCTGCAGCGTTTAACGATGCAATACGTAAAGCGGAAGCAACTGCATCAGAAAAAATGTCCAATATGACATCTGGCATGTCTTTACCCCCAGGATTTAAATTGCCTTTCTAATTTTCAACGTTTGAACAATAAAGTCATAGTAAGTTATCTTGAAGCCATTTTCCATTCTAGATTCTTTATCTGATGCATTGCGCTGTTTGCCTGGTATGGGTCCAAAATCCGCCCAGCGCACAGCGTTTTATCTGTTGCAACATGATAGAGAAGGAGCGGCTTTATTGAGTCGCACGCTTGCACAAGCGCTAGAGAACATTCATCACTGTGCTTTGTGCAACACGTTTAGTGCGCATTTTACTTGTGAGACTTGCTTGGATGAGGAGCGTGACGCCAGCGTGTTGTGCGTAGTGGAAACGCCTGCTGATCAGTTGATGATAGAGCAAACTTTGACTTTCAAGGGGCGGTATTTTGTTTTGATGGGGCGTTTATCTCCGCTGGATGGAGTAGGCCCCAAAGATATTTATTTGGAAAAACTGATTGCGCGTGCGACGGATGGCATGGTGAATGAGGTGATTCTTGCCACTAATTTTACTAACGAGGGCGAAGCCACGGCGCATTACATCAGTGAAATGTTGAAAGTGCGTGGTTTGAGAGTCAGCCGTTTAGCACGTGGAGTACCAGTTGGCGGCGAGCTGGAATACGTGGATGCTGGCACGATTGCACGTGCAATGTTGGATCGGCGTGTGGCGTAATCGATTTTTAATTTTAAAAGTATTTTTATGGTTGTAACTTCTATGACATTCCTTTTGCGCCATTCCTCTCCTCATCATCCATTACGTAAAGTTGTGGCACGTGGTTTTACCTTGATTGAGATCATGGTGGTGGTTGTCATCATGGGTGTATTGGCTGCTTTGTTGGTTCCCAATTTAATGGGTAGTGTGGATGATGCGCGTATCAAGGCTGCACGCGCGGACATGAGTACCCTTATGACCGCCTTGACTTTGTATAAGCTACATAATCAACATTATCCAAGTACGGAACAAGGTTTACAGGCATTGTTGACTAAACCGACGAGTGGTCCTTCTGCTAACAATTGGCAAGCGGGTGGTTATCTCACTACGCCTACTTTGCCTACTGATCCTTGGCATCATCCTTATCAATATTTGTCTCCTGGTTTGAAGCATGAGGTGGAGATTTTTTCCTTGGGTGCTGATGGGCAGCCGGGTGGAGTAGGGAATGATGCCGATATTGGCTTATGGGATGCGAAATAAGGCCGGATTTACCCTGCTTGAATTGTTGGTGGTGTTAGTTATTGTAGGCATCACTGTGGGATTAGTGTCATTCAATATGGTCCCTAATGAACGTCAAGTCTTGCAAAGTGAAGCGCAACGCATTGCTTTGTTGCTCCAATTAGCGCGTGATGAGGCGATTGTGCGCAATCGCCTGATTGCATTCGAAATCGAACCCGATGGCTATCGATTTTTGATCCGTGATGAAAAACAGTGGCAAGCACTGACGCAAGATGATTTGTTGCGTGAAAGAAAATTTGATCACGCTCCTCTTAGCTTTTCCATGACACCAGCGTTGCGGGAGGACGCTACTCCTTTACGCATCATTTTTGGTCGTGAGCCGGTTGACAAGCCTTTCGTATTGACTTTGATGGTAGATGGTGCGAATGGTGTTCAGGTCAATATTCATGCTGATGGTGTCGGGCATTTTGTAGTGAATTAATAATACATTAATCATAAATTAGTCATATTCAAAATGTCCGCAATACATTCGCCAAGACTACAACTGAAAAAGCAAATAAGGTTGCTTAATCAAGGTTTTACCCTGCTTGAGGTATTGGTTGCTTTATTGATTGTTGGTACGTCATTGGGAGCTAGTTTGCGCGCAGTAGCTAGTTTGACTCAGAATAGTGATGCCTTGCGTAGTGTGATGATGGCAACCTGGTCGGCAGAAAATCGATTGGTGGAAATCCGTTTGGCAAAAGAATTTCCACCATTTGGTAAGCGAGCATTCGATTGTCCTCAGGGGGATTTGCATTTGTTGTGTGAAGAGGAGGTGCTTGCTTCTCCCAATCCGCATTTTCGCCGCGTGGAAGTCAGCGTATTTAATGCACAAAATATGGCACGGCGTATTGTCAAATTGGTACAAATAGTGCCGGATGCTTAAACCTAAGAATATGCCTAGGCCATCAATCAATCGTACAAACAGAGCAGGATTTACTCTGATTGAGTTGTTGGTGGCGATCAGTATTTTGGCAATTATTGCTGTGTTAGGTTGGCGTGGATTAGATAGTATTGTGCGAGCGCGTATTGGTCTGTCGACTAATTTGGAGCAAACGCGTGGCATGCAGCTTGCGTTTGCGCAGTTACAGAGTGACTGTGATCACATCGCTGCTCAAGATCAAATGGACGGGCGCCCTAGAATTAGGGTGCAACAAAATAAGTTGATTTTGACCAGAACGATTTTTGTCGATAATCAACCTTCACAGTTGCAAATTGTTACTTACCGTATCAAAAATGAGCAGCTACTTAGGAATGAGTTAGGTGCAACGCGTGATTTTTTAGTGCTGGATCGCTTATTGCAAGCTGCTATTAATGATACTGATGATGAAATTGGGCAGTCGGTTGTTTTGCGGTCAGGTATCACCAGTATGGAAATGCGATTTTGGGCAGGGAAGGATGGTTGGCAATCCCCACTAGAGGACACGATGTTGGATCAAGTTCGTAATGCCACTGGCTTGGAAGTACGTTTGCAATTGCGTGATGCGGAAACTACCTTGCTCAAAGTATTTTTGTTAGGTGCGATGTGAGTATGCATTACTTAAACGTAAAGCATCGACCTCATTATCAATATCAGCGTGGTGTGGCAGTGATTACTGCTTTATTACTGACTGCTTTAGCGATTACTTTGGTTGCCAGTTTGTTTTGGCAGCAACAGGTGCAAGTGCGTTCGATAGAGAACCAGCGATTACAACTGCAAACTCAATGGATTTTACGCGGTGCGTTGGATTGGGCGCGTTTGATTTTGCAAGAAGATGCTAAACACAGTTCGGTTGATACTTTAGATGAACCTTGGGCGATTGAATTGTCTGAGACGCGTTTGGATCAATATGTTGAAAATAGTCGTTCTGATTCTGATCAAACCGATGCAGTTTTGATTGGCCGTATCGTTGATGCGCAAGGAATGTATAACTTACGCAATTTATTAAGTAATAATTTGCCGAATCCAGTCGAAGTTGCCGTTTTTGCGCGTTTGTTGAGGAGCTTGAATTTGGCGCCGGAATTGGCACAAGCTACGGCGGATGCGATGGCGGCATCGATAAAACAGACTACGACAAGCGCTGATGGGAAGAGTAATGCTAGTCCTAATCTTGCATCGCTTTCTTTTACACACAATGAAGACTTGCTAGCGGTCACGGGATTTTCTGGTGAAATATTGCGTAGATTGAAAGATTATGTAATTTTCTTGCCTGAACAAACGAATGTGAACGTCAATACGGCCTCTGCTGTCGTGTTGGCAGCAAGAATTCCCAACTTGTCACTAACCGATGCGAGGCTGATGGTGACTGATCGTGAGCGTTTAACGTTTAAAGATGTAAGTGATTTTGTGGCACGTATGCCTGATAAACACATGTCAGGCACTGGTGCTGGTACTGCCGGTTATAAAATATCGGTGGATACGCATTATTTTATAGTCAATGGCAAAGTGCGATTAAATCGCGCGACCTTGGAAATGCGAGCATTACTGGCGCGACCTGGCGCGGGTTTTAATACGGTAGTGAAATGGATACGAGAAGAGTAAATATGCAAAGTAGTATGCAAAATTATGTAAAACAATATAGTGATATTGAGAGAAACGATTGAGCACACTTTATATTCGCCATTATTCCAGAGCCAATTTAGCTAATGCGGTGCCAGGTTCTATACCGGCTTGTTCGTTTGCTCTGGCTTCTTCTGCTGGTGCAATTGAGCGTGAAGGTGTTGCTGGTTTATCCCAAATGGCTGGTATGTTGGAATTGGTGCAGCGTGTCGTGGTGATCTTGGCGGCGAGTGATGTGACTTTATTGCAGGTAAAAGTACCACCACTTTCTGCTGCCAAATTAAAAGCTGCTTGGCCCAATCTGGTCGAGGAACAATTAATTGTTGATCCTGCCGAATGTGTTATCACGCCGATTGATGGAGCAATGCAAGTCAAAGAAACAGGGAACGAGTTGCGTAGCGTTGCCGTAGTACAGCAATCTTGGTTGATGTCGCTGATGAATCAGTTGCGCGAACTTGGTGCTCAAAATATCGTGGTTTTGCCGGCACAATTGTGTTTGCCTTATCAAGCTGGTTGTGTTTCTGCTGTGCTTGTTGAGCAAAGTAAGGGCATAGATTTGACTGTGCGTTGGTCAGATCATGAGGGGATGGGGGTGCCCATTTTGTCTGAACAGGAAACGGATGATCAGGCGCAGCAAATCATGCAGACATTACGTACGCTGATGCCAGCTCGCCCTATGAATTTGTATGTGGCGCAGGCACAAGTGTTGGCGTATCAAAAAGTCGCTGATGCACAAATGACAGTTGCGCCTGATAGTTGGTCACGCTGGATTACTGGAGTGAGAGCGGTATTACCACATGCGAATCTTGTGAGCAGTTTAAATCTGTCTTCTCGATTTGAACGCCAACGTTGGCGTTGGCCTCTCATATTACTGATCTTGCTTGCAATAACGAATCTCGCGGCTTTGCATTTTGATTGGTGGCAGATGCGTCGGGAAGCATCCTCACTGCGTGCAACGATGTTGCAAACATTCAAGGTTAGCTACCCTAGTGAGAAAGTCATCATTGATCCGTTTGCACAGATGCAACAGAAAATATTGATGACCAGGCAAGATGCTGGTCAGGCAGATGCCAATGATTTCATGATGTTGGTTGCCCATTTTGGGCAAGCGTGGCGCAGCGTGATGCAAAGTCGTACTGAAAGTGTTGGCATTGCTGCGTTGGAATATCGTGATGGTAGTTTGATTATTAAGTTAAAAAATAAGAGCACATTGTCAGCGTCAACAATGACAGCATTAAAAGTAGCGTTGGCTGAACACAAACTATCCTTGTCTCAGTTGGATTCTGGTGATTGGCAAATTCGGAGTGGTTTGTGATGGTTGAGCGTATAAAAAATCATGCCAATAAGCGTATGAATGTGTTGCAAAGGTTGGAACAGTCATCTTTTTGGCGTGCTCGTACGGAGCACGAGCGCACATTGCTATTGATTGCATGTGTGGTGATATTGTGTGCGATGGTTTATTCCTTGTTGATTAAGCCCGCATTGTTTGGACGTGCCCAGTTGGAGAAGGATTTGCCGTTGTTGCGTCAACAGACTGCGCAGCTGCAATCTTGGGCCAAAGAGACTGCTACTTTATCCAATCAAACTCCATTTACCATCACACCTATGACGAAGGAAAGTCTGGAGGCTAGTTTGGCGCGTCATGGTGTGATTGCACAAAGTGTGGTTGTCAGCGGGCATGTTGCCAAGGTGGAGTTGTCATCTATCCCTTTCGCTAATTTGCTTAATTCTTTAGATGAAATGCAAAAAACAGCGCGTATTTCTGTCATGGAAGCCAATGTGTTGGCTTCTGCTGCTGTCAGTAACGGAAATGTCAATGCAACATTGACTTTGCGACAATCGCAGCTTGAAGGTCGATAACATGCGGCGTCCGATTGTTTGGTTGTTGACAGCGTGCGTGAGTATTACATGCACAGTGATGTTGTTTTTTCCCGCAACCTGGTTGGCGTTGATATTAGAAGAACAAACAGCAGGCCGTTTTTCTTTGAGTGAAGCACAAGGTTCGATTTGGCATGGCTCTGCTGTGATCGTAGCAGCAGCGAGTGCCAAAGATCCAGTGATGCCGTTATTACCTGGTCGTTTTTCTTGGCATTTGTCCCCTTTATTGTTGTTGGGGCAGGTGCAGTTGAAACTGGAAAATCAGGCTGCTTTATCACAACCGATTTCTTTAACTGGTAATTGGCAGCATTGGCAGTTGAGTGCGGGTACGATGCAATTACCAGCGGAGCGCTTGGTTGGGTTGGGGGCGCCATTAAATACGATTGCGCCGAGTGGTGCCATGCGATTATCTTGGGGAGAGTTAGATTTGTCCCGCCAAAATCGTGTAATTGATGTGCAAGGCTGGTCTAAGTTGGAAATGCATGGCATGGCGTCGCGGTTATCGTCTATCAAACCGCTGGGAGATTATCAGTTGCATTTGGATTTTCGGGGGCAGCAGGCACAGGTAACATTACAAACAACGCGAGGGCCTTTGTTGTTAAGTGGGGGCGGTGTATTGCAAAATGGACATTTGCAGTTTCACGGTAAAGCAGAGGTTGGAAAAATTGCTGCGCAATTGCAGCCAGCGTTGGAGAATTTGATGAATTTGTTGGGGCAGCGTCGTAATGAGGGCGATAAAACTGTGATTGCGCTGGAGTTTAAATAGTTGTTAATAATTAATGTTTAATAAAATTTAAGGTGCGTCGTCTCTGCGGGAGCGACGGCTGATGGAATTCATGTTTAAGAAAACAATCGTTAGATGATGAAAAAAATCATAGAAAAAAACTCCCATTCAAATTGGCGTCATTTGAGCGCGACGTTGCTGTTATCTTGCTGCGTTGGCATGCCTTTGGCTGCTTTTGCAGCATCGACATCTCAAACTCAGATCCAGGCCGGGAGTGAAGCGGCATTGAATTTTGTTGGGGCGGATATCGAATCCGTGGTCAAGGCGGTGGGGCATTATATTAATGTCACTTTTGTGATTGATCCACGTGTCAAAGGTACGATTAATCTGGTTTCCGAGAAAACTCTGAGCAAGGCGCAGGCGTTTGATTTATTGACGACGACCTTGCGTTTGCAGGGTTTTTCTGTGGTGATGGGCGATGGATTTGCGAAAGTAGTACCGGAAAGTGATGCCAAACTACAAGCTGGTCCAACTAAAATTGGCGGTACGGCTGCCAGTGTTAAAGGGGATCAAATCGTCACTCAGGTATTTCGTATTAATTACGAATCTGCCACCAATCTGGTGACTGTATTACGACCATTGATTGCGGCGAATAACACCATCAATGCGAATCCCGGTAACAATACTTTGGTGATTACTGATTATGCCGATAATTTAAAACGACTAGGCAAGATCATCGCTGCGCTAGATGCACCAGCGATGGTGGATATGGAAGTCATTAATATTCGTCACGCGCTTGCTAGCGATATTGCGGTTATGGTTAATCGGTTGTTGGAATCGAATGCCAGTACTGTTACTGGCACTGCAGCGGGTGTCAGCAGTGCAGAGGGGCGTATCACCGTATTGGCTGACCCTCGTACCAATACGGTAATTTTGCGTGCGCCTTCGGCTGCACGTGCTAATTTGGCCAAATCCTTGATTGAAAAGTTGGATCAACCAACGGCCAATCCTGGCAATGTCCACGTTGTGTATTTGAAAAATGCCGATGCAGTTAAATTAGCGGCAACCTTGCGTGCGGTGGTGTCGGCGGATGCCTCGGCTAATTCAGCAACTTCTGGTACGTCTTTGTCCTCTACTTCTGCTTCTTCCAGCGCGTTTGGCTCTTCTAGTTCTTCCAGCTCTTCGAGCGGATCGATTGGCAATATCACAACTGGAAGTGGCACTTTATCTGGGACTTTATCCACGCCATCGACTACTGCATCAACTTCATTGGTAGCGGGTGGTGCTGGATTTATTCAAGCGGACGCCACTACTAATACGCTGATTATCACTGCTAACGAAGCAGTTTATCGCAATTTACGTAGCGTGATTGATCAACTCGATGTGCGTCGTGCACAGGTTTATATTGAATCGTTAATCGTTGAAGTATCAGCAGATAAAGCGGCTGAATTTGGTGTTCAATGGTTAGGTTTGTCCGGTAATAGTGAGAGTAGTTATCGTGTGGGTGCACTCAACGCCTCTTCGATTGCTGGTGGCAACAATATTGTCTCCCTCGCTACTGCACAAAGTGCTGCCAATCCCGGTGCGGGTTTGACGTTGGGGATATTTCGTCAGATTAATGGTCAATTAAGTTTAGGGGCTTTAGCGCATGCTTTGGAAAGCGACAGCAATGCCAATATTCTGTCGGTTCCTAATCTGATTACTTTGGATAATGAAGAAGCAAAAATTATCGTAGGTCAAAACGTCCCTTTCATTACTGGTCAATATACGACTCAGGCTTCGGGAAGCAGTACGGGCGTCAATCCATTTCAAACCATAGAACGGAAGGATGTCGGTTTGGCATTGCGGGTACGGCCACAGGTTTCTGAAGGCGGTACGGTGAAGTTGGCGATTTACCAGGAAACATCCAGCGTACAAAACAGTTCGAATGCCGCTGGCATCATCACCAGCAAGCGTGCGATTGAAACTAATGTGTTAGCCGATGATGGACAAATCATTGTATTGGGTGGCTTGATCGAAGATAACGTGCAGGATGATGCAGAAAAAGTACGTGGCTTAGGTGATATTCCTGTTCTAGGAAATTTGTTTAAGTATCAAAAACGGGAGCGTAAGAAAACCAATCTGATGGTGTTCCTGCGTCCTACCGTGATACGAAATAGCGCACAAAGTGCCAGCGTGGTTGCGGATCGTTACGACTATATTCGTGGCACGCAAGTTAACGCAAAGCCGGCATCGACTATTTTGTTGCCTGATACTGGTTCGCCTGTGATACCACAATTATCCAATGGACGTCCAGTGGGTGGTGGTCTACTACAAAATGGTGTGGAAGCTGTAAAAGTCACTGGACTCCCGACTAAAGCTGTAGTACCGACGGTAGAGTCCAGCAAATAAATAAAGTGAGTCAATTGTGAGCGATACCCGTCTTTTACCGTATGCATTTGCCCGCGATTTTTCTATTTTGGCGCAGCGCGACCAAGCGTCGCCGCAGGTCGTGGAAGTTTGGGTGTCAGATGCGACAGCGCACACGGCAATCGCTGAGGTCGGCCGTCGTTTTAGTTGGATTAAATTGAAATCCATGCCGCATGCGGAGTTGGAATCTGCGATTGCTTCAGCCTATGCTGATGCTGGCGGTAATGCCGCACAAATGGTGGATGAATTTGAATCCGATCTCGATTTGACCAAGTTGATGCAGGATGTGCCGGCCATCGAGGATTTATTGGAGTCGGCAGATGATGCGCCCGTCATTCGTATGATTAATGCGCTGCTGACACAAGCGCTGCGTGAAGGCGCCTCGGATATTCACATCGAGCCATTTGAACAAACGTCCGTAGTGCGTTTCCGCATTGATGGAAGCTTGCGTGACGTCATCAAACCGAAAAAAGCGATTCACGCTTCTTTGATTTCCCGTATCAAAATCATGGCGCAGCTGGATATTGCAGAAAAGCGTTTGCCACAGGATGGCCGTATTGCCTTGCGTATTGGCGGTAAACCTGTGGATGTGCGAGTTTCCACGCTTCCAACAGGACATGGTGAGCGGGCAGTATTACGTTTATTAGATAAAGAAGCAGGGCGGCTGGATTTGCAGCATTTGGGGATGAGTGAAACCATGCTGCCGCAATTCGATCAATTGATCAAACAACCGCATGGGATTGTTCTAGTGACGGGCCCAACTGGTTCCGGCAAGACGACGACTTTGTACGCGGCCTTGTCGCGTTTGAATGCATCCACTACCAATATCCTGACGGTAGAAGACCCGATCGAATACGATTTGGCTGGCGTTGGTCAAACACAGGTGAATGCGCGCATTGACATGAGTTTTGCTAAGGCTTTACGGGCGATATTGCGGCAAGATCCCGACGTCATCATGATAGGAGAGATCCGTGATCTGGAAACCGCGCAAATTGCTGTCCAAGCGTCGCTGACCGGTCATTTGGTGTTGGCGACCTTGCATACCAACGATGCGACTTCTGCTGTCACACGTTTGTTGGATATGGGTATTGAGCCCTTTTTATTGTCGTCTTCTTTGTTGGGAGTGATAGCGCAACGTCTGGTACGCAAATTGTGTACGCATTGCAAATATCCAACTCAGGATCAGGATGGCACATATTGGCAAGCCGCTGGTTGTGACAAGTGCGGTTCAACCGCTTATCACGGGCGAGTGGGAATTTATGAATTGCTACTAGTGACGGACCCAATTCGCACCCTCATTCATAACCGTGCGTTTGAAGCGGATATTCGTGCCTTGGCGCAACAGGATGGCATGCTGACCATGCGTGAAGATGGCGAGCGCTGGTTGCGTGATGGCACGACTTCGCGTGCTGAATTGCTGCGTGTGACTAAAGATTAAATATAAACAGTAGGTTATATCGTGTCAGCTTTCCGCTATGAAGCCGTTGATAAAGTCGGCAATACACAAAAAGGCGTGGTCGATGCCGATAGTGCACGCGCTGCGCGTACAGAGCTGCGGGCACAAGGGTTGACGCCGATCGCGGTGGAGATGATTGCCAGCCAAGTTGATGCGGCTGGACACAGTAAAGTGCGTGGTTTTGGTGAGAAACTCTCTAGTAACGAACTGGCATTGTTGACACGTCAATTGGCTAGTTTGCTGGAAGCAGGCTTGCCATTGGAACATGCGTTTAATGCCTTGCAGGAACAAGCCGAGCGCACTTATTTACGCGATTTGCTGGCGTCCATTCGTTCTGAAATTATGGGTGGCTCTTCGTTTGCTGATGCCTTGGATCGTCATCCACGGGATTTTTCTGATATTTATCGCGCTCTAGTTGGATCCGGTGAGCAAATTGGTCAATTGCCGCGCGTATTGTCGCGTTTGGCTGACTATATCGAGCGACGTAATGCCTTGGTACAAAAGCTCAGGCTGGCGTTCACTTATCCAGCGATTGTCACCGTGGTGGCGTTTGCCATCGTGGTGTTCTTATTGACCTATGTGGTGCCGCAAATCGTTTCTGTTTTTGCTAATACCAAACAGAATCTGCCGCTTTTGACACTGATCATGTTGGCGATATCGGGTTTTGTGCGCAATTGGGGATGGTCTTTGGTGTTGTTGCTGATTGTGGCTTCTTTTGCTTGGCGCTCTGCATTAACAAATCCGGCTATCAAACATCGTTGGCATAGCTGGCTATTGACTGCACCTTTGTATGGCAAGTTTGAACGTAGCCTGAATACAGCACGTTTCGCTAGCACTTTGGCGATTACGACGGGTTCTGGGGTGCCGATTTTGCGTGCATTGCAAACTAGCCGTGACACGCTTTCCAATGTCGCTATGCGAGATTTGGTTGATCAGGCAAGCGGTAGTGTGCGTGAAGGGGTGAGTTTGGCGCGTTCTTTATCGACGCATGCGCATTTTCCTCCAATGTTGATTCATATGATTCGTGCCGGTGAAATTACCGGTGAGTTGCCCGCCATGCTGGAACGTGCTGCTAATGCGCAAGAACAGGATCTGGAGCGCCGTACTTTGACGATTGCTGGATTGCTAGAACCGATATTGATTTTGACGATGGGTATCGTTGTGTTGTTGATCGTATTGGCGGTGTTGATGCCGATTATCGAAATTAATCAATTAGTCCGTTGAATAAATACGTTGAATAATTTAATGAAATTAATGAAATTCATTGAAAGAATGGAATGAAGCGTTCCCCTTTATCTTTACCTTTGCTGGTCAGTTTTGTGCTCTTTATTTTGCTGTGTGTATTGCTGACGTATTGGGCTTTGCAGTTCACCAAGCCATCAGTGCGTGCTGTTTCGATTGGGCAAGAAAATCATCAATCATTAGATAGCAAGCAAGCTGCCATGGAGTTATTTGGTGGAAGTGGGGCATCTGAAACGGTTTCTAGTTTTCAGCTAAAAGGTGTGGTCGTTGCGAATAAAGGTGCCAAAAGCGTAGCGATTCTGGCCATGGATGGCAAACCAGCCAATACGTTTACCGTAGGTCAACAAATCGCGCCTGGTACGACTTTGCAGGAAATTTCTCCAACGTATGTTGTATTGATGGAAAACGGTGTGCAAAAGCGTATTGCTTTACCCTTGCCTGTTAACGAAAAAGATGGAAAAGCGTTGGTGATGGTACCTGGCAAGACGTCGAATAAAGCGCTTCCTATTATTGGAACAACTCCTCCTTTGCTTAACCTGCCACCGCCTAAAATGGCCGTGAGTCCTACACCTGCATCACTTCCCCGTTAGTTTGTCCAAAGTCGCTGGATTCCCGCTTAAGACCGCAGGAATGACGCTAATTTTAAAAACCGTCATCCCTGAGTGCTTTAATCGTGGATCCAGTGCAGCTCTTGCACTCGTTCCCACGCTCCTGCGTGGGAATGCATATTGTAGATATCTATCAAATTTTTTGACTATAATTGAGACAAATCTTTACAATGTGATGGTTCAACTTTTACAAACTATGGAACTTGCTAAAACAAAAAAAGCCACGCTCATCCGGAGATTTCTGTTAAACGCAGTGAAGGCCGGAAACATAACCTTCCTTCACGACGCAATCGAAATCTTTGGATTAAGTCGTCAGGCTGTTCATGGACATTTATCGGCTTTAGTTAAGTTAGGGTGTCTCACAGCAACTGGTAACACACGTGCTAGGACGTATGTCTTGGGGCCTGTGCGGAATCACGTTGCAGAATTTCAATTGGCTGGTCTTAGCGAAAGTGATGTGTATTACCGAGATTTTGGCTTTATGTTCAAAGATTTGCCCAAAGAAATAGAGAATATTTGCCACTATGGGTTCACTGAAATGCTCAACAATGCGATTGACCATTCTGGTGGTAAAACGGTCATTGTCAATGTTGATCGTACGATTGAAGAAGTTAGGATCACGATCTCTGATGACGGAGAAGGAATCTTTAAACATATCGCTAGGGCCTTGAATTTGAATGATCCTCGAGAATCGCTCCTTGAGCTGAGTAAGGGGAAACTAACCACTGATCCTGCAAATCATAGTGGTCAAGGCATCTTTTTTAGCTCACGCGCATTTGACCGATTTGTGATTGATTCGGGTGATATTTACTTTTCTCATAACGATGGCGATGCCAATGACTGGTTGCTACACAGCGATAAGGACGGTGAAGGAACCACGGTTCGAATGCAGATTCGCTTGGATAGTCAACGCGTACTTCGATCGGTGTTTGACCAATATACTGGGAGCGAAGAGGAAGACTTTGCGTTCAATAAAACAGTCGTACCGATCAAATTGGCGTTGTACGAAGGTGAGCAACTTGTCTCTCGCTCACAGGGAAAACGAATACTTAATCGAGTAGAGCGATTCAAGACTGTGTTGCTGGATTTTAAGGGTGTGGCTTCGATTGGACAGGCATTTGCAGATGAGGTATTTCGTGTATTTGCTCGCCAACATCCTGAAATTACTCTCATTCCGGTAAACGTTACTGATGAGGTGAGGCGTATGGTTCGTGCAGCGATGTCTGGCTCACTTTAATTCGTCATCTTGCTCATCGGTACGGTTGACAGTTTTTCGTTGACTGAAGCCACAAGAAAAAGGGCTTACATCGCTGTAAGCCCTTTTTCTTGGTGCGGACTGCCGGTTCGCCGGTTTCGAACTGGCTACCTTGAGCTGACGATTACAAACTATCCAATACCGGTACTTTGATCGTGATGTTGGTGGCGTACATTTTTTTACTTTTCTCTTTGCTCTCTTTGTCCTCTTTTTTGACAAACTTGAGAGTAAGAGAAATTTCATCCTCTTTTTTAAGTTGCTTTTTCACATCCAATAACATGATGTGGTAGCTGCCGGGTTTGAGTTCTACGGTTTTTCCGGCGGGTAAATCTAAGCCTTTCATTGCACGCATTTTCATCACATGATGATCATCCATCGTCATTTGATGGATTTCAGCTCGCCCTGCTTCGGGTGATGAAACACTTACCAGTTTGCTGTTTTTTTCAGCAATTAACTGCATGAACACGCCAGTGACTTTTTGTCCCGGAACGGTGCTGCGTACCCATGGTTGTTTGATTTGAATGGTTGTGTCGCTTGCACTAGCGCTAGTACTAGCATCGGCATAAGCACCAACACTCAAGAATGCGAGCATGGATGCGAGTGCCATCATAGTTATGATGCGTGGCTTGAGTGGTTTTAAGGGGGGGAGTAATGTGATCATTTAATAATTAAGAGAATGTGGTTTATAAAACGTAGCGTGATAAATCTTCATTGACAGCCAGTGTGTTGAGTTTTTCATCGACGTAAGCTGCATCAATCGTGACGACATTTTCAGTTGTTTCTTGGGCGGAAAAGGATAATTCTTCCAACAGTTTTTCCATAACCGTGTATAAACGTCGAGCACCAATATTTTCGGTACGCTCGTTGACGGAGAACGCAATTTCCGCTAAGCGAGTAATGCCCTCATCCGAGAAATTAATCTGGATGTTTTCTGTCGCTAACAAAGCGCCATATTGCTTGGTTAGGCAAGCATCAGTATTGGTCAAGATGCATTCAAAATCAGCGATTGATAAGGAATCCAATTCCACACGGATAGGAAAGCGTCCTTGTAATTCGGGAATCAGATCCGATGGTTTGGCCAGATGAAATGCGCCGGATGCGATAAACAAAATATGATCAGTTTTGATCATGCCGTATTTGGTATTGACGGTCGTACCTTCTACCAATGGCAGCAAATCGCGCTGCACGCCAGCACGCGAGACATCGGCGCCGCCAGTTTCTGAGCGCGAAGCAATTTTGTCAATTTCATCCAGGAAAACAATGCCGTTTTGTTCGGCATTGGCGATGGCTTTGTGTTTTAACTCGTCTTCATTGATGAGCTTGGCCGCTTCTTCTTCGATCAAAACTTTCATCGCATCTTTGATCTTCATTTTGCGTGCTTTTTTACGACCGTTGCCTATGCCTGAGAACATGGATTTGATTTGTTCTGTCATTTCTTCCATGCCAGGAGGCGCCATGATTTCCACTTGTGGGCTGGTTTCTGCCAGCTCAATTTCGATTTCACGGTCATCTAACACGCCTTCGCGCAAACGCTTGCGGAAGGTTTGACGAGTGTTGCCATCTGGGGCATTTTCCTCTGCTGTTTCTACATGAAAACCAAAATCACGCGCTGGTGGTACCAAAATATCCAATACGCGATCTTCAGCGGCATCTTCGGCTTGTGCTCTGACTTTTTTAATTTCATCACTGCGGGTTTGTTTGACGCTGATATCCACTAGGTCGCGGATGATGGTATCGACATCGCGTCCGACATAGCCAACTTCAGTAAATTTAGTTGCTTCCACCTTAATAAAAGGCGCGTTGGCCAACTTGGCGAGGCGGCGTGCGATTTCTGTTTTACCAACACCAGTGGGACCTATCATCAGAATGTTTTTTGGGGTGATTTCATAGCGCAGTGGCTCCGCTACTTGCTGTCGGCGCCAGCGATTGCGCAGCGCGATGGCAACGGCGCGCTTGGCACGACCTTGACCAATGACGTGCTTATCTAATTCGGAAACAATTTCTTGTGGAGTCATATTCATGATGTTTTTATCGTGCAGGGTGATATGAAAGATTATGTGAGTATGTGTGAGTACGTGAGTTGTATGGGAGAGATTTATCCCAGGGTCTCAATAATGTGTGACAGATTGGTATAAATACACAATTCACCTGCAATAGTGAGTGCTTTTCTAACAACGTCAGCGGGAGCTAAATCGGTATTTTCTTGCAACGCTTTTGCAGCGGATTGCGCATAAACGCCACCAGAGCCAATTGCACCGATGCCATCTTCTGGCTCCAACACATCACCGTTGCCCGTGATAATCAGTGTGCTGTCTGCATCGGCGACTAGCAACATGGCTTCCAGGCGGCGCAAGATGCGGTCGGTACGCCAATCTTTTGCTAGCTCGACTGAAGCGCGCATCAGATTGCCTTGGTGTTTTTCCAGTTTGGCCTCGAAGCGTTCCAGTAAGGTGAATGCATCTGCCGTGCCACCAGCAAAACCAACCAGCACTTTGCCGTGATACAGCGTGCGTACTTTACGTGCCGTGCCTTTCATGACGATATTGCCCAGCGTTACCTGACCATCACCACCCAGAGCAACTTGCTTGCCACGTCGTACGGAGAGAATGGTTGTGCCGTGAAATTGTTCCATATATTCCTTGAAAAATAATGATTGCTACGAAGATGGTTTGGATACGCCTTAGTCACAAAAATTGGGGCAAACCTCTGCATTACAAGGGGCGAAATGCAATACAACCAACAATCTGCGCAAATGGGATTTGTTTTGCGTTTTTTATTTCAAAGTCGCAATCACCGGTGTGTGGTCAGACGGTTGTTCCCATTTGCGAGGGGTTTTGTCAATGATGCACGCGGTGCAGCGTTTGGCCAATGGTGGTGACAATAAAATATGATCGATCCGCAAACCCTTATTCAAACGAAATCCCAACTGGCGATAATCCCACCAGCTAAAGGATTTTTCTGCTTGTTCAAATAAGCGGAACGCATCTTTTAATTCTAGCTTCAGCAAATTCTGAAAAGCCGCTCGCTCGGTTGGTGATACCAAAATTTGACCTTGCCAAGCAATCGGATCATGCACATCGCTGTCTTCCGGCGCGATGTTGTAGTCGCCCAGTAATGCCAATTCAGGATACGTTTTGCATTCCTGACTTAACCATTCTTGCAATGCGTTGAGCCATTGCAGCTTATACGCATATTTATCCGAATCAACCGCTTGCCCATTCGGCACATAGGCGCAGATGATGCGCATGCCTTCTATGGTCGCGCTGATGATGCGTTGTTGCTCGTCGGGGAAAAGAGGGTTGTTTTTGACCACATCATGAATAGGATGGCGCGACAAAATGGCGACGCCGTTATAGGTTTTCTGCCCGTTATACACGACGTGATAACCCGCTTGCTCAATCTCCGCAACGGGAAATTTATCGTCGCTGAGTTTGCTTTCTTGCAGACATAAGACATCGACAGGATTGCTGTGTAGCCATTGCAAAACTTGTGGCAGGCGTACTTTTAATGAATTGACGTTCCAGGTGGCGAGTTTCATATATTGTTTGTTTGATATTTTCATTGATTTTTGGTTATAATATTTGCAATATTTTGCAAATAAAATCTTTCAATCCTACATCAAGAACTTTAGAGGAACATCGTTTATGTTTACAGGAGCAACATCGGCATCAGCATCTCCGGCAATAAAACCATTCGGCGACACGCCAGTAGCAGCAATGCCTGATTTGAACGATTTTGATTCGCTGGATCAGATGACTGAGGAACAACAAGGTCTGTTTTTGGAATGGATTGGAAGTGCATCAGATAAAAATTCAGAACAAGAAGCAAAAGCGGCAGAAATCATACGTAATTCAACCCTTGTAGTGCGTGATGCATTTTTAGAACGTGTCAAAACAACGTCAACGTGGCAGCAAAGATTAAGTCGTAGTTTTAATAAGAGACTGTTTCCTAACTCGTATGCGCTACAGATATTAAATCTGCTGCCAAGTTCAGTAGATGCCATGAGTCCAGAGGAGCAGTTGGAATTGGCTAGATTAATCAAAGATGGTAAATGCTCAGCAGAAAAATTGAATCAGATTTTTGCCCAATCGACATATGTAGGGTTGTTTAATTTTTTTGCCAATCTCAATGCCCAAGAAAGATTAGTAAAGGGTGTGATGAGGGGCGATATTACAGACCCTCGCATCCTTGATGGCTTGAAAGGAACCCGCGTTAGTTTGTCGCAAAATGTACAAAAACAACTATGGAATGAGAATGGTCAGCAGATGATGGTGGCTATGATGGCAAGTTCCCTCCCCCATGAGTCCTCCTCGCTATTTCTCTTTAAATTTTTCCCTGATCTGACAAATTCAGAGCAGGAAAAGATTGCAAATTCTGTGTTTTATGAATGGTTGCCCCGTAACGCCTCGACATTGCACACATTGGATGAACATCTCAAGGATTTTCCTTTGAAATTGAAAAATGGCATTAAGAATGTCGTCATCAATGCGATTGTTGCCAAGATATTGGGTGATGGTTCAAATCCGCAGCAAATACTGAACAATTTGATTGAATTTAGGAAGTTATCTAATGAGCAATTTGCAGGTGAGGTAGGGATAGCGGTGATAAGAAGTTTGGCATCCAGTTCTCGCTGTTTATTAGATAGTGGTGTTCAGTTTTTGATCGCACGTACTATTTCATGCAAACCTGTAAGTAATGACTTTTTAATGAATGTTGCACAAAATTTACCAGATCATGTCACCGATCAAAAAGTTCTTGAGATTTTGCGTAATGAACATTTTCAGGCGAAATTTTTCCAATACGGTGCTCAGGATGCGCTAGAAATATTGAAGCAAAAATTGTTGCCACCAAAAGCATTAGTTGTCAGGGATAGGAATTTACCGGATCTTTATCCTGATATTGACGATGAGAATGATGTTGCAGCTCCTGGAGAGGATGTTGTTGATGACCAAGCAATACATGTTCAGTCTGATGGGGATGTTGTTGCTGATCAAACAACGCATGTTCAGTCTGATCCCCAGACTTCTTTTGCCATCTTTCCAATGCCGGTGAACGAATTGTTGGTTTATCTTGGTATGGTGGTGGCTGGTGTTGTTGTTGGGGGTATTGCATGGAATATGTACCAGCAAGGTTCTATCAGGGCATAAAATTTTGGCTTGGTGTCGGTAAATATAGGTAATTAATCGATAAAAAATTAGTTAGCCAATTAGATAATTATCTAATTGGTAATAACTTTTTGATATGCTATATTCCCGCCTTTATTTTTAAAGGCAATTGCAATGAGAGTAAGTGGTAGTTCTGGTATATCCAACGTTCCATTATTTAAAACGGTCTTAGATAAATCTGCCACTTCGGAGAGGGTCTCTTTTGATGCAAAAGCAGCCCTTCAAGAGTTATCAAGAAATTCAAACTATTTCCAACAAATAGACGTTGTAAATGAGTTACTTAAGCCAGAGTATCAATTTCATATTGATGATCATATTGATCAGGACCGTCAACTTCGATTATTGGATATTGCTTTTTCTCAAGAAAATGAGGGATTGATTTGCTATTTGCTTAATCGAGGTGCGCGACTAGATTTGTGCACTTCATCATCTCGGTCGTGTTCTTTGTATCTATCGATAAGATACAGATTGTCTGTTTTTGGTATGAGATATAAAGACAGAATTGATGGCGCTATCCAGAGATACGATTTACAGTTGAGTGAGTCAATCGATTCTTTCCTTGTCACTTCACGAACAGCGGAATGGGATACTGGGCAGGCTTCTGCTCCTACTATCGCCAAATTAATGTCAGCCTATGCAGAAATATTGGCTTTGTTGCCAAAAGAGAGGCAAATTGAAAGGGTTATTCGGGAACATCAGATTTGGAAGGAACACTTCCCTCCGATTGATCGTAGTTTTGTCATAGCGTTGGGTCGTGGAGTCATAGATGCCTTTCAATCCCAAGGTGTAAGAGAATTGAATTGTGAGTATGTGCATCGAACGAAATTGCGCTCTGCTTATGAAACGATGATTCAAGTTATTGCGCCTAGTTTGAAGAAGACCTACCGAGAAGAATTGAGGGAGTGGGTAATGAGCTATTTGCGGATTTAAGCATTGATAATCAGGAATTAAGTGCCAGTTTGTTTGTTGAGAAGGCTTGTCTCTTGGTAAAAACTGGCACTTACTTAGGCATCAAAAGTGTCAAATTAGGACGAAAAATCTTTTTTTAGATCAGCTTTTGTTGCTGCGTTGAATCAAGAACGTTGTTAAAAGTGGTACAGGGCGTCCAGTGGCGCCTTTTTTTGCACCGGATTTCCAGGCAGTGCCAGCAATATCCAAATGTGCCCAGGTATATTTTTTAGTGAAATATTCCAAGAAACTCGCCGCCGTGATACTAGCACCACCTGGTGTGCCGATATTGGCGATGTCGGCAAAATTCGATTTCAGTTGTTCCTGATACGCTTCTTCAATTGGCATGCGCCATGCGGTGTCGCTGCTCGCTTTGCCAGCTGCTAACAGTTCTGATGCTAGTTGATCATGCGCTTCATCGTGGCGTGTGAATAGGCCGGAATTATGGTGACCTAACGCCACGATACAGGCGCCGGTTAGGGTGGCGATATCGATGACAGCAGCGGGTTTTAAACGTTCTACATAGGTCAGGGCATCACACAGGATTAAGCGGCCTTCGGCGTCGGTATTCAGAATTTCAACAGTTAATCCAGCCATTGATGTGACGATGTCGCCTGGCTTGGTAGCGGAGCCGGATGGCATATTTTCGCAGCTGGCAATCACGCCGATCACATTCAGTTTTAATTTCATGGCAGCGACGGCATGCATGGTGCCGAGTACTGATGCTGCGCCACACATGTCGTATTTCATTTCATCCATGGCCGCGCCAGGTTTGAGTGAGATGCCACCAGAATCAAACGTGATCCCTTTGCCAACCAACACAACCGGCGCTTCTTTGGTTTTACCGCCCATGTGTTTCAGGACGATAAATTTGGGTGCTTCTTGGCTGCCGTTGGTGACGGACAGCAAGCAATTCATTTTGAGTGCTTCCATTTGTTTGCGGTCTAGCACTTCAATTTCCAGGGCGTAATCTTGCGCCAGTTTTTGTGCGACTTGGGCTAAATGGCTAGGGGTACAAATATTGCCAGGCAAATTGCCTAAATCTTTCGTCAAATGCACACCTTGTGCAATCGCCAGGCTTTGCGCCAGCGTTTGTTTGAGCGTGCTGTCTTTGGCTTTGATGTCGGTAGAAGAGAAAGAGTCTGCAGAATCAGTCGAAACAGAAGATGAGGAGGATGAAAGATCTAGTGCTAGTGTGATTTTGTTGACACCAGCTGGTGCGGGATCTTTTTTGCTTTTCAGCATATCGCTGCGATAGGCATTGTCATGTGCAGTCAAGACGCATTGACGCACGGCCCAATGCACATCACGTTCTTTGATGGCATCCATCGGAAGAGCGATTGCAGCGTCTTTTGCCCCTAGTTTGGAGAAAGCTTGGTTGATTGCGTTTAAAGCAGTCAAAAAATTCTTTTCGCTGATCGTTTGTTCTTCTTTGTCTTTTTTGTTCTCTTTTTCTGCTTTTCCTAAACCAACCAGTAACACGCGCTCGGCGGCAACACCATTGACGTTGCGTAGCAATAAAGTGCTGCCTGGTTTGCCGTTCATATCGCCTGATACTAGTGCAGCGCTAATACCACCTTGATGATCCAAGGCTTGTGCGGCGTGGGATAATGTCATTTTTTCAAACACACCGACAACGATGCAGCCGGATTTCAGATCGGCCAAGTTTTTTGTGTCGAGGGATTTTATGCTAAAGTCGATTTCCTTCATGTGTTCGATGTAATTCGCTTGCTTTACTTGTTTGGCTTGCTTGGTTGGTTTCATATGTCTCTCCTTTTTTCCTGCGTCATTATAGTCTTCGAATGATTTTTCAGCGTGCAATTCGGCGCGAGTTAGGTGGTGTTGCTGGCGCCGTCTTTACTGCGCTTTTTACGATTACCATCACGGTGATGCTAATCAAAATTCTTGGCCAGGCAGCAGGAGGCAAAGTTGCATCGAGCGATGTGATTTTGTTGATTGGTTTGGCCGCTCTTAAATATCTTCCCATTATTTTGATTTTGACCGGCTTTGTTTCTGTTTTGCTGGTTGTGGCGCGCAGTTGTCAGGATATGGAAATGGTGGTTTGGTTTGCCTCCGGATTGAGCTTGTCGAAATGGGTTCGACCAGTGCTGATATTCGCTTTACCGTGGGTGTTATGTACTGCGTTGTTGAGTTTTGTTTTGACCCCATGGGCGACTAAAGTCGGTGCTGAAATCACGGAACGTTTCGAAAAACGCGAAGATATTGCGCTGATTGCGCCAGGGAAATTCCGAGAATCTTCTTCTGCTAACCGGATTTTCTTTGTGGAAGGAAAATCTGGTGATGCAATGAAAGTACAAAATGTTTTTGTGAATACTTGGCAAAATGGACAAATCAATGTGATTGTTGCTAAACAAGGATTTACAGAAATCAACGCCGATGGCGAGAAATTCCTGGTGATGCAACAGGGACGGCGATATGAGAGTTTACCTAGTCAGTTGGATCCATCGGTTCAATCTGATTTTCAAATGATGGATTTCGAGCGTTATGCTGTTTTGCTGGCTAGACCAGCCTTGTCTTTGGTAGGAGATAAGTCGGCCCGTTCTCTGTCTACTTTGGCTTTATTGAATAATCCCAACAAATTCAATCAGGCTGAGTTGTTATGGCGTATCAGTTTACCGCTGATGTGCTTGTTATTGATGCTATTTGCTATTCCTTTGGGCTTTGTGCATCCGCGTGCGGGGCGGTCGATGAATTTGATCATCGCTTTATTGCTTTACATTAGTTATAGCAATACGGTCAGTATTTTGGAAGTCATGGTGGCGCAAGGTCGTCTTGCATTCGTTTGGGCTTGTTGGCCGATTCATCTGCTCATATTGAGTATGACGGTTGCATTGTTTTTGTGGCGAATTAATGTCCATGATCGTTATCATCCCGTGATCTTGTGGAAGTCGTTTAAGCGTGTTTGCTGTTTCAAGCAGGCTAAACGATTACAGCACTGCAAACAATCCAAACAATCGGAATCGGCCGCATCATGAAAGTATTGCAACGATATTTTGCGGTGGAAATTATGCAGGCGGTGTTTTTTGTCCTGTTGGCATTTCTCGCTCTGTTTACTTTCTTTGATTTGGCTGGTGAGGTTCAATCCGTGGGACAGGGCGGTTACCGCTTGCAACACGCTTTCTTATATGTGTTCATGGGTTTGCCAGCCTATATTTACCAATTGATGCCGATTGCAGCCTTAATCGGAACGATTTATGTGTTGGCAAAATTTGCCGTGCGTTCTGAATTCACCATTATGCGCGTTGCCTCTCTTTCTACTTGGCAAGCCGCTTGGATACTGGCAAAGATAGGCGCCGTATTCGCTATTTTAACTTTTTTGTTGGGTGAGTTTGTTGCACCAGAAGCTGCAAAAATGGCTGAGCGCTCTAAATTACGCGCTCAGGGCACGACGGCGATGTCGCCACAGTTTCGTTCTGGCTTATGGGCCAAAGATATGATTAAAGAACATGGTCTGACAGGCAAAGTAATGGGCTCACGTTTTCTTAATGTGAAAGAAACACGTCCAGATGGGCAGTTACAAGAAGTGAAGTTGTATGATTTTGACAAAGACTTCCGTTTAACAACGGTGACCGCTGCAAATACTGCTCATTATTTGGGGGCAAATACATGGCGTTTGTCCAAGGTTTCTGAAACCAGATTTGCGATTATCGATAATGTCATGCATTTCAAGCAAGGAAATACCCTTTCTAACCAAAGCACAGTCACGACCGTTCAGTTAGCGCACAAGGATGTGGTGTCAGAAATTACGCCGGAAATTCTATCTATTTTGTTTGCTGATCCGGATCGGATGTCCGTCTACGATCTTGCTACGTATACCAAGCATTTGACTGACAACAAACAGGATACGGCACGTTATGAAATTGCACTTTGGAAAAAAATGACTTATCCGCTTGCTATTTTTGTCATGATGGCTTTGGCCTTGCCTTTTGCTTATTTGCATTTCCGGACGGGTGGTGTGAGTCTCAAGATTTTTATCGGCGTCATTTTGGGCGTCAGTTTTGCTTTGTTGAACAGTCTTTTTTCCCATCTCGGGTTATTAAATACTTGGCCAGCATGGGCTACGGCACTTGCGCCCAGTGCACTGTTTTTATTGTTTGCGATGAGTGCGTTGTATTGGGTGGAGCGGCATTGATATTTTTAGAATGATTAAAAATGAAGAAACAAGCTTTGGTTTTATTTGCGCACGGTGCGCGTGATCCCAATTGGGCAACACCTTTTAAGCGTTTACAGCAAATGACGCAAGCAGCGTTGCCTGATGTGTCAGTGTCGCTGGCCTTTTTGGAGTGTATGAAACCCAGTTTGCCTGATGTGTTGCCGACTTTGGTGGAGGCGGGCTGTGAACTGATCACGGTGGTGCCTGTCTTTTTTGGGCAAGGTGGGCATGTGGCGCGGGATTTGCCTATGTTGCTTGAATCTTTACAGCAGGCGCATCCTGATTTGACCTTGCGTACAGTTGGGGCAGTCGGCGAGGATGCGCATGTATTAAGTGCGATAAGCCAATATTGCATTGCATCTTTGGTAATGTGATTCAAGTTATCGACAATTCTTTTGTCAGGGCATGACGTAATCCAGTTGCCTGCCCCATCAGCGCAAAACCAAGTAATTCTTGGCTTTCATTCATAAAACGCGCATCAATGCTGTTATTTGAAGGCAATATTTTCCAATCACCCGCTACTCCTTGTTGTGGTGATGCAATGACGACAGGCATGGTTGGGGTTTTTACAATAATTGGCATGGTTGGATAATTCACTTGACTGAGTGTTCCGGTGAGCGTGGCACCAAGCGCGCGCGCTTGGTGCATGATTGGTTGAACAAATGGCAGCACTGTGCCATCCATTTCAATGCAATCACCCATGGCATAAATATCGGCGTGGCTCGTTGCGAGGGAACGGTTGACGACGATGCCACGTTGCACGTTAATGCCGGCTTTTGCGGCAAGATCAGTCCGTGGTTTTAAGCCAATTGCAGATAGCACGACATCTGTTTTGATGCTGCTACCCTCATTGAGGGTCAGCATGATTTCATCGCTCTGCTCATTTTTGTCGATATGTTTAGCTGTTTTGCCGAAGTGCCATTGGATTCCCAATTGTTCCAGTTCATGGGATAGCGCCTGTCCACATGGTTTGGGTAATAGGCGCTCAAGTGGCCAAGGGCCAAGATGTACGACTTGTACAGCATAACCAGCATGCGCCAGGTCATGGGCGAATTCACAGCCAATTAATCCGCCACCGAGAATCGTAATTCGTTTCTTGCCAAGAATAGTTGCGCGAAAGCGATGATAGTCATCCAGATTGTTAACGGTCAAAATATGTTCTGCTGCTTGGCCTTGTACTCCATGTGGGATCGGATCTGCACCTATTGCTAACACCAGTTTTTGATAGATGAGTGGATTCGTTGTGTTGGTGTGAATGCAACGTCGGGTCACATCTATCTTGGTTACTTGAGTACGTGTGAGGATTTTCGCATTCAAGTTGCTGGCAATTTGTGTGGCAGTTTGCTGCGCTAACGCCTCTGCCGTTTTGCCTTGTGCGAATGCATTCGATAAATTCGGCTTGGCATACGCATGACCATCGTCTGCTGTGATGATGGTGATGGCGACATCTTGATCATGTTTACGAATTTCACGTAGCAGGCTGTAACTAGCAAGGCCTGAGCCGATGATAATAATGGGATGCATGCTGGTATTCATGATGTCTTTCTTGTTATTAATGGTTAACTTTTTAAGTTTCTAAATTCATTCATTCATTCATTCATTCATTAATGAATGAATTAAATTTCAACCATTTCGAAATCTGCTTTGGCGACTCCGCAATCTGGACAAGCCCAGCTTGTTGGTACATCTTCCCATTTTGTTCCAGGTGGAATGCCATGTTCTGGATCACCAGCCGATTCGTCATAGATATACCCACATACAATACATTGCCAGGTTTTCATGTTTTTTCCTTTAGTAAATTTTTAAAAATATAGAAATGCAAATACTTGGTACTTAGATCAGTTTTTCAGTAATAAATGAGTAACTAATTGAATTAGCTACTAATTCTCGCTAGATGATCACGATAGTGTTGTGCATGTTTTTCCTCTACTTTTGCGAGTGCAGCGAAGCGTTTTTGCGCTTTGGCGAGTACAGCCTGAAACGAGGCAGCATGTGCTTTTGATTCAGCAATTTGCTCATCCATTTCCTTGACGGCTTCTATGTTGCCCTCTTGTTCTGCTTGATGGCGGAATTGAGGGTACATTTTTGTGTACTCGTAGGTTTCGCCATCAATTGCGTATTGCAAACATTGGGCCGGTGTCATTGATTCTTGAGCGAAGAGCAATTCAGCGTGGCCGAAAGCATGTAATACTTCTTGCGCCGCTGTTTCTTCAAAAACTTGTGCGCTGGCTTCATCGCCTGCTGCACGACAAAGTTTGGCGAACCAGCGATATTTGATGTGTGCCATAGATTCACCAGCAAACGCGGCTTCTAAATTTTTGATTGTGGGTGATGTTGTTGTTTGTTTCATTTTTATCTCCTTAAGAAATGCCTGTAAATGTGTGTAAATTTAAATAAATAATGTCGATGGACTGCATTCTACGGATATGATTTTGAGTGGTAAAATGAATTGTTTTTTTTAAATTAATTGATATTTTCGATTATATAAATGCCTATTTTTCCTTCATTGCGCCAACTACATTATTTGCTTGCCTTGGCTGAGCATTTAAATTTCACACGTGCTGCTGAAGCTTGTTTTGTTACGCAATCGACGTTGAGCGCGGGCATCAAGGAGTTGGAGGCGACGATTGGTGCGCAATTGGTCGAGCGCGAGCGGCATCGTGTGGTAATGACGGCGGTGGGTTTGGAGGTTGTTAATCGTGCACAGGGTGTATTGGCTGCCAGCGAAGATTTGATGCAGGCGGCGGAGCGTGGAGCCAATCCGATGGAAGGCGTGATTCGCTTGGGCGTCATTCCTACCATTATTCCTTTTTTGCTGCCAACAGTTTTTCCGGAAATGCGTCGTTGTTATCCGACATTAAAAATAGCCTTAAAGGAAGATCTAACTGACAATTTGTTGCAACGATTGAATGATGGCGAACTAGATTTTGCCTTGGTGGCCTTGCCCTACGAAACTGGTAATTTATTGGCTCATCCTTTATTTGAAGAGCCTTTATGGTTGGTAGCACCAGCAGATTTTTTCGCACCTAAGCAATTGTTGACGCAAGAGTTGGATACGGAGCGTTTGTTGTTATTGGGAGAGGGCCACTGCCTGCGTGGTCATACACTGTCAGCGTGCAGCATCAAGCAAACTGCAGCGCAACAATCACAAACATCACCGATATTGGAGGCAACTAGTTTGTACACCCTGGTGCAAATGGTGAATGCTGGTTTGGGGTTGGCCTTGGTGCCAGAAATGAGTTTGTCTTCTGGTTTATTGAATGGCACTAATTTAAAAACTTTCCCTTTTGCAGAACCTGTTCCGCGCAGGGGTATTGCTTTGTTGGCACGTCCCTCAACCGCGCGGCGCGAGGCATTTGATGCGCTTTGCGGTTTGATTACGCGTACTTGGGAAGATCACTTGAGAAAATAAGTTATGTGTCATTGTTTGGATGGTTATTTTTTCTGAATCGATGTATTGAACGTCCTAATATCCACGTCCAGAAATGCTTTAAAAACTCCGGTAGCAAAATAAAAATGTAAGCCGCAACAAGCGCATTCAGCAAGGCTGTGACTAATAAAACTTGCGGAATCGATAGTCCAAATTTAAACAAACCAAGCACCAGTGCGACTGAAACCACCATGGCTAGTGCATTGATGATGTTGTTGCCAGCAATGATGCGGGAGCGATGGGCTGGTTCGCTGCGGATTTGTATCAATGCATACAGTGGCACGATGTATAAGCCGCCGAATAGGCCGATTAAGAACAGGTCTGCGATTAAACGTAGGTGTGCGGTATCCAATAAAAATGCCCAGGCACCCGTGGTACTTGTAGCGACATGCGGCAAGATGGGTGATAGTGCGAAATAAAAATCCACGCCAAAAATCGTCATGCCTAGTGAGCCGAGTGGTACTAGGCCGATTTCTACTTTATGTCCAGAAAGGCGTTCGCACAGTAGTGAACCAATGCCAACGCCAATTGAAAAGATTGTCAGTAGCAAGCTGACGACGGTTTCATCTTCATGCAACACAGTTTTGGTGAGATTAGGAAATTGCGACAAAAAAACCAGCCCAAATAACCAAAACCATGAAATGCCTAAAATGGATAAAAGTACCGTTCGGTTTTGCTTGGTGAACTGCAGATTGCGCCAGGTTTCTGTCCAGATATTCCAATTGATTTGCAACTGAGGCGATGATGAAGGGGCGGTTGGAATACTTCTGCCAGATGCATAACCCAACACAGCCAAGCCTATTGTGACAGCGCTTACGAAAATGGGGCCGTGATTTCTACCAATCAAAATGCCACCCAAGACGGTTCCCAACAAAATGGCGACGTTGGTGCCCATTTCCACCAGGCCGTTGCCGCCAACCAGTTCATCTTCTTTTAAATGCTGCGGCAAAATCGCGTATTTGATGGGGCCGAACACGGCAGAATGCGTTCCCATCAAGAACAAGGCGCTCATCAGCAAATACAAGTGGTGATAATAAAATCCAAATCCCGCCAAAATCATGATCAAGATTTCGAATAATTTGACGAAGCGTATCAGTGCTGCCTTGTCATACTTATCGGCAATTTGTCCTGCTGTGGCGGAAAACAGAAAGAACGGTAGGATAAACAATGCACCTGAGAGTTGAATCACGATGTCAGAACTCATGGTCGTGATTGCCGCTCCTTGAAAAGCAAGCAACAGCATCATGGCATTTTTATACAGATTGTCATTGAATGCGCCAAGAAATTGGGTGACAAAAAATGGCCCAAAACGACGCTCGGCTAACAAACTAAATTGATTTTTTTTACTCACGCGCATTTCCTTGTTGGGTCAATTGTTGATGAATATGAATAAATATTGGTAAATCCAAACCTCGTCGTTCCCGCAGGTGTAGGCGGGAACCTAGTGTCTTTAAAAGCCACTGTGTCCCCGACTAAAGTACTCGGGGACGACGGTTTTACGGATAGAAGTAAAAATGGCCAATGAAAATTTCTACGCCGCATCCGCCATGGTTTTCAATAAAACGTAGTCGATCTTTCCTGTTCCCAGTAAAGGTAAGGCATCGACTGAGACAATTTTGCGTGGCACAGCCAATTCTGGCGCGCCCATTTCTCGCGCAGCTTCTTGCAATTTGTCACGCGATAAAGCGCGATCGGTGGTGAATAACACAATGGTTTCACCGCGTTGAACATCAGCTTGCGTGCTGGCGGCATGCTGCAAAGTGGGTGAGGCGGTCATAGCGATTTTTTCAACCATTTCTAGTGAAATCATTTCACCAGCAATTTTGGCAAAGCGCTTCATCCGACCTTTGATGCTGATAAAGCCCTCGTCGTCAATTTCAACGATGTCACCTGTGTCATACCAGCCGCTACCAACGCTCGATTGTGGAACATCGATGACGCCGGGGTTTTCATAGCGATAATAGCCATGCATCATGTTGGGGCCTGTCACATGTAGTTGGCCACCGTTTGCAATGCCAGCTACAGGTTGCAAGTGTGTTTTGATACCAGGCAAAGCAAGGCCAACTGTGCCACTGCGATAAGCCATGGGTGTGTTGACTGAAATAACCGGTGCTGTTTCCGTCGCGCCATAGCCTTCCAGAATACGGATGCCGAATTTTTCAAACCAGGTGCTTCTCACCACATCCGATAATTTTTCAGCGCCGGCCACGACATAACGCAAGCGATAAAAATCATAAGGGTGAGCGAATTTAGCGTAATTGCCTAAAAAGGTGTTAGTGCCAAATAACACGGTGCAGCCACGGTCATAAATGATTTCTGGGATCACGCGATAATGTAGTGGCGATGGATACAGGAATAAGCGTGTTCCCGTCAGCAACGGTAACAATGCGCCTGCAGTCAAGCCAAAAGAGTGAAAAATAGGCAGAGCATTTAAAAACTTATCATCGACTGAAAAATCAATCACAGAACGGATTTGGGCGATATTCGACAAGATAGAACGGTGCGAATGCACCACGCCCTTTGGTTTGCCTTCCGAGCCAGAGGTAAACAGCACCACCGCCATTGCTTCAGTATCAAGCGAACGATTTACCAAGCGTGGAAAAGGCATTGCGAAAGCCAGTAACCAAATTTTGTCGAAGAAATTGAAATGTGCGCGTAAGTCTTCCAGATAGTAAATATGGACATTTTGTAGATTGGCGACTTGTGGAGCAATTTTGGCTGTGTCGAGAAATTGTTTCGACGTGATGATGGTGCGAATCCCAGCAGCAATACAGGCATTTTGCATGCCATCCGCACCGGCTGTGTAATTGAGCATGGCCGGAACTCTGCCAAATGCCGTCATCCCGACGATTAACCCAAGTGTCGGTACCAGATTCGGTAGCAGGACGCCGATGCGCTCATTGTTATCTGATAATTTGCTGGTGATTTTCCCCAGAGCTAGCGCGATTTTCAGGATGTCATTGTAGGAATATTCCACCTGTTTTAAATCTTCAATAAACCGATGTTTACGACCATAAATCTGCATCGCATCCAACATGCTTAAAAACAGTGTTTGCTTAGGCTGTGAATGAAACAGCATGTCTTGCATAATTTTGCGCATGCCTTCGCCCGCTTTTTTTCTACGCATTTTGGCGGTGCCGGATTCTGGCATCTGCAAATATGTTTGAGGTAGCAAGGTAATAGTAAGACGAGGTAACAATCGACGTGGATAACGCCCACTCATCCGACTAAAGTAACTGCGCGATGCGCCGTCAATCCGAATCGGCACGATGGTAGCGCCAGTTTTGGCAGCCACAAAAGCTGGGCCATCATAGACTTTCATCAAGCTACCTGTGGTGGTGATGCGACCTTCTGGGAAAATCACCACTGGGCGCCCAGTTTCGACCAGTTTGATGACTTTCTTCATTGCCATCGGGCTTGTTGGGTCGACCGCCAGATAATCTACTAGCATCAAAATCAACTTAAACCAGCGATTTTGCGCAATCGTCGTATGCACGACAAACACCGGATTGATCGGCAAAAACAAACCTAATAACAAACCATCAATGAAAGATTCGTGATTCGCTACAATTAACAAACGATCTGCCATTAGTAGTTCAGTGTTTTTGGGTGCTTTGATTCGAAATAAAATACGAAAGACCAAGCGAAAAAAAGTTTTCAAGCAATGCTCCCTTATCAATTTTCGTTATGGTTTGAAATTTGGTGATGTGGAAGCTTAACCTAGCTTGGCTGAAATCAGCAAAATTAGGCGAGGAATTGATTAGCGTTGAAGAAAGATTGCAAAAAACAAAAAAGGCGGTAAGTCTTTTTATTGACTTACCGCCTTTTGTTGCTATGTACCAAATGTTCTTTGGTGCCGAGGGCCGGAATCGAACCGGCACGCCTTGCGGCGCGGGATTTTGAGTCCCGTGCGTCTACCAATTCCGCCACCTCGGCAACGCGGGACGCATTATGAATGATTTGGACGGTTGTGGCAATAGTTATTTTCATCAAAAATAAAAGAATTTATTAGTCCCAATCTGTTTCACATGCGTCAATCATATCTTCGCCAAGAATTTATTCCTATTTAATACCTACTCCATTTTCATCCACAACCAACTCTCCATCTTCTTTGCTAAACGCCCCACGTTGCGGCAGCGGCAAAATCTCCAGTACCAGTTCCGATGGCCGACACAGCTTGGTTCCCAATGGTGTGATGACGAATGGGCGGTTGATGAGGAGGGGATGCTCCACCATTTTTTGGAGTAATTGCTGGTCTGTGATGAATGATGAATCGAGCCCTAATTCCAGATACGGCGTGCCTTTTTGGCGGATTGCTTCGCGTACCGTTAGGCCGGCAGCGGCGATCATTTCGGCGAGTGCGGCTTGGGTCGGTGGATTGGACAGATACTCGATGATGGTGGGTTCAATGCCAGTATTGCGAATCATGGCTAAAGTATTACGGGATGTACCGCAGTTTGGATTATGGTAAATCGTGACGGACATGGTGAGTTCCTTTAGGTTAAGCGTATGGTAAGTGCCAATAGGGTGATGGTGAGCACTGGCAAGGTTAAAACTACGCCAACGCGGAAGTAATAGCCCCATGAAATTTGGATGTCTTTACTGGCCAGCACGTGCAGCCACAGCAGTGTTGCCAGGCTGCCGATGGGTGTGATTTTGGGGCCAAGGTCGCTGCCAATGATGTTGGCATAAATCAACGCTTCTCTGACTACACCTTGGGTTGCGCTGGCATCAATTGATAATGCACCGATTAGCACGGTTGGCATATTGTTCATGATGGACGACAACATGGCGGCGATGAAGCCTCCACCTAATGCTGCACCCCACACACCGTAGTTAGCACATGCGTTGAGTAAGGTAGTGAGATAATTGGTCAAACCAGCATTGCGTAGTCCATACACCACCAGATACATACCGAGGGAAAAAACGACGACTTGCCACGGCGCGTTGCGCAACACTTCGCGCGTGGATATTTTGTGGCCGTGTGCTGCGACGATTAGAAGTAGCGCAGCGCCAGAGGCAGCGACGGCGCTGATAGGCACACCGACATGTTCTAACCAGAAAAAGCCGACTAGCAGCAATCCCAATACCCACCAGCCTGTGATGAAAGTGGCTCTGTCATGAATTGCTTCTGCTGGTGTTTTGAGTTGCGCCAAGTCGTAGTGCGTCGGAATGTTTTTGCGAAAGAACGCCAGCAGCATCATGATCGCTGCGGCAATCCCCACCAGATTCACCGGCACCATCACCGCCGCGTAACGTGCAAAGCTGATGTTGAAATAGTTGGCGGATACGATATTGACCAGATTGGAAACCACCAGCGGCAGGCTGGAAGTATCGGCAATAAAACCCGCCGCCATGACAAATGCTAATGTCGCCTTGGTCGAAAACCGCAGTGCGCGCAGCATGGCGATGACGATAGGTGTCAGAATCAGCGCCGCACCGTCATTATTGAACAAAGCCGTTACCGCCGCACCGAGCAGCGCTAGCAGAACAAACAATCGTTGTCCGCTACCTTTGCCCCAACGCGCAATATGCAGCGCCGCCCATTCGAAGAAACCGGCTTTATCCAGTAGTAAACTAATAATAATCACTGCCACGAACGTACCGGTCGCATTCCATACGATGTGCCAGACGACAGCAATATCCGAAACATGAATCACCCCAGCCAACAACGCCACAACCGCGCCAGCCGAAGCGCTCCAGCCTATGCCCAGGCCACGCGGTTGCCAGATAACGAGAATCAGGGTGGTGAGAAAAATGAGTAATGAGACGAGCATGGTTTGTCCTTGTATTAATCTGCAATAGCAATCAAATCCAGCTCTACCGCCGCATTTTTGGGTAGTTGATACACACCAATGCTAGTTCGAGTATGCACGCCTGCCTCACCCAATATGGCGTAAAGCACTTCCGACGCGCCATCAGCGACTTCGCTTTGTTGGGTGAAATTTTCCGCCGATTGTACATAGACATTCATGCGCAAAATGCGTTTGACTCGATCAAGCGAGCCCAGCGTTTGAGTCAGCAAAGCAAGCGCTCGCATCACACAAATTTTGGCCGCCATCTGCGCTTCGGCAAGCGTCACCTCGCTTCCTACTCGCCCAGTGACAACGACAGTATTCCCAACGCGAGGGATTTGCCCGCTGATGTAAATTTCCTTGTCGTTTTGTATCGCAGAAACATAATTGCCACCGATTTTTATTTCGCCTTCGAAGCTGTGACCTAGGGCGGTGGCGATTTGGTTGAATTTGGAGGATTTGCTGGTTTCCATGGTTGCCTTGGCTATTGTGAGTTTGCTGTCTTAATGCGTGCTGATTTCAACCCTTTGTTGACGGCACGTAATGCTGCGTATTCTAAATTGTTATGTAATGCTTTTATCTTTGGTAGTGCTGCTATCGCATTCCACTAACCGTCGTTCCCGCGGGTTTAGGCGGGGACCCAGTGACTTTTTTACTTCCATGGCAAATTATTCTTACGTTTATATATTGGCAAATCAACGCAATGGCATTTTATATATTGGTGTGATTACTGACTTACTCAAACGCGTGTGGGAACACAAAAAT
The DNA here is from genome assembly GCA_964498835.1 of uncultured Burkholderiaceae bacterium. Classification (GTDB taxonomy): domain Bacteria; phylum Pseudomonadota; class Gammaproteobacteria; order Burkholderiales; family Burkholderiaceae_D; genus JAGKXB01. The sequence goes on from CAZCIX010000007.1 coordinate 49,661, forward strand.
CAAAGTGTTGATGGATTTTCTAAGCAGCATAATATCGATCAACTTGTTTGGTTTGAACAGCATGAAGCTATTGACGTTGCCATCACCCGTGAAAAGCAAATCAAGAAATGGCATCGTGCTTGGAAGGTTCGAATGATTGAGGCAACCAATCCTTATTGGAATGATTTATATATAGGACTTACTGCATAAGACACTGGGTTCCCGCCTAAACCCGCGGGAACGACGGGTGCGTAGGAATTTATCAAGTCTAATGAAAAATTTGAGTTAAACCGAGATTGTCCATTAGCCTCAATTCCCCCATCGTGCTCGCGGAAACGATGGCAATACGGAAAAACTCAAAACCGTCGTCCCCGAATGCTTTAGTCGGGGACCCAGTGGCTTTTAGTGGTAAACGAGGAAAGACACTAGGTTCCCGCCTAAACCCGCGGGAACGACGGGTGGGAGTGTAGCGAAAACCCCCATGATTTCCCCTTAAATGTTACACATTAAACAAAAAATTCAACACATCCCCATCCTTCACCACATATTCCTTCCCTTCCGAACGCATCTTGCCTGCTTCCTTGGCGGCTGATTCACCCTTATAAGTTACGAAATCGTCATAGGCGATGGTTTGGGCGCGGATGAAGCCGCGTTCGAAGTCGGTGTGGATGACGCCGGCGGCTTGGGGGGCGGTGTCGCCGATGTGGATGGTCCAGGCGCGGACTTCTTTGACGCCGGCGGTGAAGTAGGTTTGCAGGCCTAGCAGTTTGTAAGCGGCGCGGATTAGGCGATCCAGGCCTGGTTCTTGCATACCCATGTCGGCCAGGAAGGCTTCTTTGTCGGCATCGTCCAGGTCGGCGATTTCTGCTTCTAGCGAGGCGCAGATGGCAACTGTGGGGGCGTTTTGCGATTTGGCGTAAGCGGTTAATTGATCTAGCAGGGGATTATTGGTAAATCCACTATCGGATACATTGCCGACGTACATGGCGGGTTTGGCGGTGATGAGGCACAGTGGTTTGATGAGTGCCATTTCTTCAGCATCCAAGCCCATGGTGCGGACGGGTTTGGCCTGGTTGAGGTGTTCTGAAATGCGTTCCATGAGTGTGAGCAGTTTTGCGGCGTCTTTGTCGCCGGAACGGGCTTTTTTGTTTTCTCTATGGATGGCTTTCTCGATCGTGCTCAAATCGGCTAGCGCCAGTTCGGTTTGAATCACTTCGATATCACTCAACGGATTGATTTTTCCTGCAACGTGGATCACGTTGTCGTCTTCAAAACAGCGCACTACGTTGATGATGGCATCGGTTTCGCGGATATGCGCCAGGAATTGGTTACCCAAACCTTCACCTTTGGAAGCGCCTGCTACCAGGCCGGCGATATCGACGAATTCCACCACGGCTGGTACCACACGCTCAGGTGTGATGAGGCCAGCCAATGTTTGCAGACGTGGATCAGGAACTTCGACGATGCCGACGTTGGGTTCGATGGTGCAGAATGGATAGTTTTCCGCTGCGATGCCCGCTTTGGTCAAGGCATTGAAGAGAGTAGATTTACCGACGTTAGGCAAGCCGACGATGCCGCATTTAAGACTCATGATATGGACTTTATTAAGTTGAATAGAAAGGAGGGTAGGAGCTTAAGGCTGCTATTTTACTAATTTTCTAATTATTAAGAATGTAAGGTTTAATGTTCAGATCCTTTAATCCGTATGCAACTGCATCATCGCCTCATTAAATTGCCCCTGACAGAGCAGCGGAATGATATTCAAGCTTTTGCTAATCGCTTGGTTGATTAAGAATTGTTCTTCCTGTCGTGGTCGATGGAGTACGTAATCGACTACGCCTTGTTGCGTATTGAGGCTGCGTGGATGGCCTATGCCTATTCTTAGGCGCCAATAATCTTGTGTTCCAAGCGCGGCGCTGATGTCTTTTAAACCATTGTGGCCACCTGCTGAGCCGTCTTTTTTGAGTTTGGCCGTTCCTGGTGTCAGGTCGAGTTCATCATGTACCACCAGGATTTCGTGCGAAGGGATTTTGTAAAAACGCGCCACTGCAGCAACGGATAAGCCCGAGCGGTTCATGAAGGTTTGTGGTTTTAGCAAGAAAATTTCCTGTGTGGAGTGCACAACAGGTGTGACGCTAGGCGCAAAGATGCTGCTTTTGGTAAACAATCCTTGAAAACGGCTTTCTTGCTGCCAGCGGCTAGTGAGTGTATGGGCTAGGTTGTCGAGCAGCCAGAAGCCAGCATTGTGGCGTGTTTGTTCGTATTCTGAGCCTGGATTACCAAGACCGACGATGAGGCGTATAGACATAGTGTATTTTTTGTAATTTTAAAATGACAAGCCAGCAGCAATTTGTGCCGGCATGTGTAAATGTTCGTTTTCCATCGACGCGACGGGATAGGCGCAATAATCAGCGGCGTAGTAAGCGCTGGGTCTAGCATTGCCGGACAGGCCGACGCCGCCAAATGGTGCGCTGCTGGCGGCGCCGGTGGTGGGGCGATTCCAGTTGATGATGCCAGCGCGTATTTGGGTAGAAAATTCCTGCCAGCGCGCGACATTGTCGCTTAGCAAACTGGCGGCCAGGCCAAATTGGGTGGCATTGGCGATTGTAATCGCTTGTGCAAAATCACTGACACGAATGACTTGCAATAAAGGGCCAAACCATTCTTCATCCGGAATATCTTGCGCATGCGTGACGTCGACGATGCCGCAGGAAACAAAGCCGGTTTGTGGAGTTTGTGGAATCAGTTGACGCATGCTTAACAAAGAAGTTGCACCACGCGCCAGCATGTCGCTTTGCGCTTGCAGCAATTTTTGCGCAGCTTGAGCTGAAATGACGGGCCCCATGAAGGGCGGAGGTGAAGAATCAAAAGCGCCGATGCTGATTTTGCTCGTCACGTCTAACAAACGATCCATAAAAATTTGTCCAGCAGCGTTGTCTTGCACGATCAAACGGCGGGCGCAGGTGCAGCGTTGGCCGGCGCTGGCAAAGGCGGACAAGATGGTGTGATGGACGGCAGCATCTAGGTGATTTTCATTAATGTCCCATACGACTAATGGATTGTTGCCGCCCATTTCCAGCGCTAGCATTTTGTTAGGTTGTCCGGCAAACTGGCGGTGCAAGGCGACTCCGGTTTGGCAACTGCCAGTAAATAACACGCCATCCAATTGCGGGTGTTGCGCCAATGCGATGCCAGTGTCGCGTCCACCATTTAATACATTCAATACGCCAGCAGGGATGCCCGCTTGCTGCCATAACTCGGCCGTCAGCATGGCCGTTTGCGGCGCATATTCACTGGGTTTGAACACGATGGTGTTGCCAGCGATCAAGGCCGGAACAATATGGCCATTGGGCAAATGGCCGGGAAAATTGTAAGGGCCGAATACGGCAAACACGCCATGTGGCCGATGTTGTAAAACCGTCGCGCCATCGTTAGTTTCTTGGCGCGTTGCACCAGTACGGGCATGGTAGGCCTGGATCGAAATCGTGACTTTATTCACCATGCTGGCGACTTCAGTGCGTGTTTCCCACAGCGGTTTGCCTGTTTCCTGCGAAATTTGATATGCCAACAGTTCCGCGTGTTGTTCGACTAGTGCGCGAAAACGCAGACAGATGTCTATTCTTTGTTGCACCGGTGTTTGCGCCCAGGCAGCAAAACTGGCGCGTGCAGACGCGCAAGCCAGATCCACTTCCTTGAGGTCGGCAGCACAGCCAGTCCACATGACTTTGCCATCAGTAGGTGAAATGGTTTGAAATGATGTGCCTGCGCCAGCTATCCATGCGCCATTAATATAGTGACTAGGCATAAACGTTCTTTTTGGGTTTGCATGACAGAGTGTGTACGACATTGCCGGTTTGATACTGCAATGCGCTTAATTCCTGTTCAGATAAGCTAATTTGTTGAGATTGCGCCGATATGGTGGGAATAGCAGACGTCATGATGACGCGGAAATTGCTGAAAGTCGTATTCGCCACCAAAGTGTTGGCTTGTGTAGCATCGTTGGCTGTTGCTTGTGTAAGGACGGTTGCTAATACACTTTCACGCATCACGCGTAACTCGCTTATTCGACCTTGCAAGACAGGGCCTGCATCAAAAATATCGATATAGCCTTCAAAATGCATCCCTTCCTGTTCCAGCAAATAGCGTGCCGGTGCGGTGCTGAGATGGACTTTGCCGATGACGTCCTGCGCTTCTTTGGGCAGATACGCGACATAGATTGGTTGTTGCGGCATCAATTCAGCGATAAAGGATTTTTTGCCCAGGCTGGTTAAATCGTCGACGCGGTTGAAATCCATTTTAAAGAAATGGCGTCCTAACCCTTCGTAAAAAGGCGAGCTGCCATCTTCTGCCTGATAACCGCGCATTTCCGCAATTAATTTAGGCGCAAACAGATGAGAAAACTGAGCGATGAACAAGAAACGGCTTTTCGACAGCAATTTGCTATTCGCACCATTGCGATAATCGGGATGCAAAAATAGCGAACATAGCTCAGTATTGCCAGTCAAATCATTCGACAAATACAGTGTTTCCATCTGGGTAAACACATTGAGTTCGCGACTGGAATGCACCAACGTGCCGATACGATAATTGTAAAAAGGCTCATCCAGCCCCACGCCGGCCCGGATGGCGCATACGCCGGCCAAACGGGCGTTTTCTACATCTTCCATCACGAATAAATAATCGCGTTGTTCCGGCGGAATTTGCTCCGCGAAAGAGGCGCACGCGAGTTCGATTCTTTGCGCCAACATGGCACGATCAGGTTTGAGGGTCGTCATGCCAATACCAACTTGGCTAGCCAAGTCCAATAAAGCATTCAGATCGTTTGCATGAATGGGGCGTACAACTAGCATGGCGATACTAATTACACTGATTAATTAAATGTATTCAGTGTGTCACGCAGCAAACGTTCTGCCGTGGCGATTTGCTCATCTGATACGATGAGCGCAGGAGCGATACGGATCACATCAGGGCCAGCGATCAATAACATCAACCCTTTTGCCTCCGCTGCATTACGCACATCTTTAGCTCGTCCACGACAGCCCTCTGCCAGGACTAATCCAAGTAGTAAACCGGTACCGCGTACGCCGCTAAATAAGTGTGGGTAATCATCGACGATGGATTGGAGCATGTTTTTCATCAAAAGACCGGCTTGTTGCACGCGTGTTAAGAAGCTTGGGGTATTGATGATTTCCAGCACTTTCAATGCCACGCTAGCCGCCAAAGGATTGCCGCCATAAGTCGTGCCATGGCTACCGACTGAAAATGCCTGCGCGATTTCATTAGTCGTCAGCATTGCGCCAATCGGATAACCATTGCCCAGCGCTTTGGCCGAAGTCAGGATGTCTGGCACCACGCCATATTGCATATAGGTATACAGCGTACCGGTACGTCCCATGCCACATTGGACTTCATCAAAAATCAGCAATGCGCCTTTTTCATCACAGAATGCGCGCAAGGCTTGCAAGTATTCAAGAGTAGCCGGCGTCACGCCACCTTCGCCCTGGATCGGTTCCACCACCACGGCGCAGACATCATCCGTAATCGCAGCACGTGCAGCCTCAATGTCGTTGAAAGCAATATGGCTAATCGCTGGCGGCAACGGCTCAAAACCTTCGGTATATTTTTCTTGCCCGCCTACCGAGACGGTAAATAAAGTACGGCCATGAAAGGAATTCAAACAAGAAATAATGCGCGATTTCTGTGGGCCAAATTTGCCATGTGCATATTTACGTGCCAGCTTGAAAGCGGCTTCATTGGCTTCCGCCCCCGAATTGCAAAAAAATGCCCGATCAGCAAACGTCGCTTGCGTCAGCGCCTGCGCCAACTTCAAAACGGGTTCATTGGTATAACCATTGCTCAAATGCCACACGTTATTGGCTTGTGCGCACAAAGCCTCAACGATGGCTGGATGCGCATGGCCCAAGCTGGTCACCGCAATACCAGAAGTGAAATCAAGATAATGCTGACCATTTTGATCCCACAAATCCAAACCCGACCCACGCACAGGCACCATCGTGCTGGGTGCATAAGTTGGCACCATGACGTCATCAAACGTGGCGCGTGTGACAGATGGTGTAGTGATATTGGCTGAAGTAATAGGGGATACGGCTGACATCATGGCTCCATGGCTGGTTGGTGCAATTGTGATTGCGGAAGCGGGTGATTTTAGCAAACAAAGTTAAACCAGCGTGTGCCGAAGAAAGGTGTGCAACGCAAAAACGTGAACGCATGCCAATATCAGGAGTGATGATCCATCAAGATGGAAGCCGACTCGAATGAGTTTCTGGGAAATGGTGGGATTTGATTGTCATCTATAAAATTACAATTCCCACTAAATACACCTCGCGTTTGGCTTGTAATGCGCTTATTTTCACTTTGATGGAGGAAGTTTTCACAAGCAACTATAAGCAAAAATCAGAAGCACTATCATTGATGCCAAATTTGTTTTCATTGGTATAAAATAAATAACATTTTATAGTGCGACCAGCTTCATTAATCTGTGCTGCCACTTGATCA
>CAZCIX010000008.1:0-9757 GCA_964498835.1 uncultured Burkholderiaceae bacterium
GAGAACGCTTTGCAGATTGATAAGGCAATAATTTAGGATTGGTGCAAGTTTTTTGCTGCAATCGAATCTCTGTAAAAAATCTCGAAGCGATTTCTGCATTAGGAGTCAGCGGATTGTGCAATAACCAAGAAAATTGATTGTCAAAAAGAGCTTGTTGCTGGGAAAGGGATAGACAAGGAACACAAGTTTGGAGTGCCTGAAGAACCCTTTCATCCATGTACGTATCAGCTATCAATCCTTCCACCAAGCGTTCTTGCACCATCGGATCATTAAAGAACTGCGCACTCTTTTCTGGCAAAGAGAAAATGTCTTCTAATTGATCTGATTGAATGGAGGAGCAAGAATTCTCTTTGATTGCTTGTGCCAATGCCACATTTTTTTCCTCTTCCGCCAAGTCTGGATTAACAAAATCATTCCAGACTGACATGAAACTTTTAAGAGGGGGAATGATTGGCATTGGCATTGGGCGTGATATATAAGTGCAATATTGACAATATTGTTGTCAATTATAAAACTTATTTGGGCATATATCAAAGCACCGTCCATATCATAGGTAGAGCGTTGTGCTTACGTCATGCTGGCAGGTGGTACTTACACAAATTAATTTACAGGCTTTGGGGAGCAAGGCGAGGTTAATTTAATCAAGATTTTTAATATATTGGCTGGTGATGTTGATTTGTTCCTTGAGGGGCATGGGATGCATGCCAAAACGCATTTCGAGTTTGCGAATAGCGTTTTTGTTGCCGATGTAGCGATCTTCCATAACGCCATCAAGCATAGGTGGGCGTTGTATGCGCGTCGCATTTCCCAATATTGTCGCTACCTGCTGCGCCAGCTCACTTAGCTCGACAATGTCATCGCCAGCAACATCGAAACACAGGGGCGTTGCAGCAGCGGGTTGATGCAATAACAGTTGTAGACACAATTCGATTAAATCCCCGATGAAGTAATACGACCGTATCACTGGATGGCGTGCATGGATGGTGATGGTGCTAGTACTCAGGCTTTGAGAAATAAAAGAAGCGAGGGCGTAATGTTCAAATTTATTGATATAAGGCCCCGACAAATTAAAAATACGCGGGATGATTAGCTTGCTTTTGCTTACATCACAGGCCGCGCTGAAAGTCAGTTCATCTTGATATTTTAGTTGGCCGTACAGGCCAGCTTCCAGACTACGCGATTTGCCATGTAAATAATCGTATACCGCTCCTGAAGAGGGGAGTACGACGCTGCGGATGCTGCCAGTGCGTATCCAGCTTTGTACTTTTTCGCTAATGGCGCGATTGCGTGTAATGTATTCTTCTTGCGTGTAGGTATGCGTGTGTGTGCTGAAGTTTTGATCGATTTGATCAATTTTATCGATCTTATCTTTAGTCAAGAATGCATAATGAAAAAGGATAGTTGGTTGGTCTGGTGGTAACTGCCATTCCAGCAATGATTGGATGGAATAAGTGGATTCACCAGTTTGTCCAGCATGCAAGTTGATTTGTGCGGGGCGTGAGCCGAGTGCTGTCACGCGCGCGGCAAAGTCGTTTCCCAAGGCTTGATACAGCATTGCTAACGTGGCTTTGCCCAACCAACCATTGGCACCAGTCACAATAAAATGGTAAGGCGATGCATGGATGTGGTTAGTGAGAGCAGGAGAAAAAGACAATAGTGGTGCAGTCATCAATCAAATTGTTACGATTCAGTGCTGACACGATGGGATGTCACGCTCATTGGTAGTAGTTGTTGGCAAGCAGCATGCAATGCGGCAGAAATCAGTGCGCGGTTTACATCTTTCTTTTCCAACTTCAAACGAATTAAGTGACCTGTTGAATTAGGCACAATGACGACGTAGTGCGTCTTGGTATGCTTTTTATCGGCGTCAAAGTGCGTTATCAAGGTATCGATGGTGATGTGATTAATCCACATTGGTAGCGTATTGATCTTAGACAGCAGTGTGGTGACATAACGCTCAAGTTGTGTGACGCGTTGTGGTGTCGTCTCAAAATGATGATTGAGGCGCGCGCATGCGATGGCCGCCAACATACCGATTCCCACGGCAATCCCATGTGGGATCGTAAAACTGCTTGCACTTTCAATTGCGTGACCAAAGGTGTGGCCAAAATTGAGTAGCAGCCGTTCTTTTTGATCATATTCATCAATTTCGATAAACCAGCGCTTGGTCAGCAAAGATAGGCTAATCAGCTCCTGATATGTTTTCAGCGCGCTATCTACACCTGGATTGAGAGCGATATAATGCTCAAACGCTGGTTGTTCTGCCTCTGCTGCAAAGCATATTTTGACTGCCTCGCATAAACCAGCGATGCGCTGTGTTTCGTTGAGTGTATTGATGAACTGACAATCGATGAAGATATTCCTGGGCGGATAAAAATTACCAATCAGATTTTTATATTGACCAACATTGATGGAGGATTTGCCACCAATGCAAGCATCCACCATGCCTAGCAATGTGGTTGGTAGAAGAATCCATTCCACGCCACGCATGTATACCGACGCGACAAAAGTGACAATGTCTTGAATGATACCGCCTCCGATGGCCACCAGGCGGGTTTGGCGGTTGGCACCTAGCGCACGTAGCGCCACGATGACTTCGCTCATCTGATCCAGACTTTTCGCCGCTTCGTCCGCAACAATGCTAATCACTTCAAAGCCTTGTGCCTGATAAGTCGGTGCAAAAAATTGATCGCAGATAATAATTTGTTGTTGTAGTGGTGCCGGATCGTTGATTGTTGCATTAAGTATGTCATTGCCAATCCGAACCTCGTATTCGTGAGTGCTGGCAATAATCTTAAAGTAATCTGACATGGCTAAACCCCAAATCTGCCGCAATAAATTGACCAGTAATACCTGTATTTTTATCAGAACATAAAAAGAAGGCCAGATTGGTCACATCTTCTAGTGTGGGTAATTTGTTGAAATAAGTTGCAGCGGATAATTTTTCTAATTGTTCGGTTGCCACATTTTGACGGGTCATCGGTGTATCAAGCGCGCCTGGCAGGATGGCGTTGATCAGGATATTGTCTTTTGCAAGGTCAGCGCTTGCCGATAGTACAAGTCCTTGCAAAGCAGCTTTGCTCATGCAATACGACAATTTATTTTGGCGTGCCAGATTTTGCCAAATCGAACTGATGATGCACAGGCGTGCGCACGGGGCAAGTAAGCGTCGTTCAAGCAAGGTCTTCAAGGTGGCCACAATGTACAGGCAGTTGGCTTGATAGACTTCTAAATGTTGTTCTAGCGTCACGTTGTAAACATTGTCATTGGTATTACACCCTTGCGCCCAACATACGGCTGCATATGGTGTACCAGTATCCAATAGATCAGTTTGGCAGGATGGTTGTGCCAATGGGTCATAGCAAAGAGGCGTGATGGATGATCCTGTGATGTCAGTGTTAGTGCCAATGCCTGAGCGAGAGACGGCGACTACGTCCCAATCATTTTGTGAAAAATGATGCGAGATAGCGGATCCAATTGCGCCAGAAGCGCCAAATACCAAAATACGTTGCTTTTCCATCATTGTTGATCAAGCACTTTCCAGCGCGCCTCTAACATGTCGATGCGTTTGGCATCTTCTCGTTCAATGAAGCCGTAATAATCACGTTTGTTTTGTAGCCACAGCAATTCAAAATGCACGGCATTCAATAAGCCTTGCGCGATATTTGGATGATTGACTGATTCGCCGTTAAAAATTACTTTGCGCGTCTCAAATCGCGTCAAATGCGTGGCAGCTATTTTGCGCAGTGCAGGTAGGGAATCCATGGATACGCCGCCGCCAACCACCAAATCGATATCATGTTGTTTGCATGCCTGTGCAGTTTGCAGGATGTAGTTGGTGATTTGGTCAGAATTGATTTCCTCTCTGCTTAACCCGTGCGACAGAGAGAAATCAACGCGGCCAAATACGATGCCCTGTAAATTGCCAGAGACAGCCGCCGCTGCTAGCGCGTCCAGGTGACTGAAAGTGTTTAACGTTTCTAAATTGAACAAAAAGTCGGTATCTTTTCGTTCCTCTTCTGTGTACACATTGTTTTTGGCAGCAATGAATTTTGATAGCGCGTATACGCTTTCAACCATTGGTGCAATGATGTAATCCACACCAATCTGGCGGCTTTCCAATAAGTCGCGCACTGCTTCGCAACCACCAATCTTCAACCCGATTTTGAGATCCGCACGACGTGCAATATCAAGCAAACGAAGTAGCTCATCAATCCGAGTTCCTTCGGCTTCGAACTCTGCTTTCACGGCGACATAACCAAATTCTTCTTTGCCACGTTTGAGCAAATCTAGCATCTTATGTTCACGATTATTCATTTTTTCCCTGTATAGACGTATGGCATTTGCTTATTTAGAAATTCAAACCCAAATACGCTTCAATTTTTCTCGCTGAAAATTCCAGCATCTCTTCCGTTAATGCTGGTTGCACGCCGATCCAGAAGGTGTGATTCATTAAATGATCCGTATTGCGTAAATCGCCGCTGATGCGGTATTTGCCTTTGGCTTCCACCATATAAGGTTGGCGCGTTAGGTTACCAGCGAACAGCAAGCGCGTGCCGACTTTGTTTTGATCCAGATACGTGAGTAAATCTAGCCGTGTGACAGGGCAGTTTTCTTTGAGCGTAATCGGGAAGCCAAACCATGCCGGGTCGGCGTGTTCGGTAGCTTCAGGCAAATCTAAAAATTCTTGGCAATTTTTTAAGCGCTCTTTGAGGAAAGCAAAATTCTTTTTGCGTGCTTGGATAAATTGCTCCGCTTTCCCTAATTGCGCCAATCCGCACGCTGCCTGCATATCGGTGATTTTGAGGTTGTAACCTAAATGGCTGTATGTGTATTTGTGGTCGTAACCCTGCGGCAAATCACCCAACTTCCAGCAAAAGCGTTGGCCACAAGTATTATCCTTACCTGGTGGGCAGTAACAGTCGCGTCCCCAGTCACGGAAGCTTTCCGCAATGGTTTTCAACTCATCATGCTTGGTAAAAACCGCGCCACCTTCCCCCATGGTGATGTGATGCGCGGGGTAAAAACTCAAAGTGGCGATATCACCAAATGTGCCGACCATTTGGCCACGGTACGTGCTGCCTAACGCATCGCAGCAGTCTTCTACTAACCACAAATCGTGCTTTTTACATAAATCGGTGATGACATCCAGATTGAAAGGATTGCCCAATGTATGTGCCAGCATGATGGCGCGGGTTTTCGGTGTAATGGCAGCAGCTATCTTGCTGACATCAATGTTGTGCGTCATTCTGTCCACATCAACAAATACCGGTACAGCACCAAATTGCAGAATCGGATTGACCGTAGTGGGAAATCCAGCCGCGACTGCAATGACTTCATCGCCTTGTTTGATCGCCCGTTTGCCTAGTTTGGGTGAGGTCAGCGTGCTAAACGCAATCAAATTAGCGGAGGAACCGGAATTGACCGTGATGAGATGTTTGATGCCGATAAATGCAGCGAGTTTTTGTTCAAACTCAGCATTGAATCGTCCCGTAGTGAGCCAGCCGTCTAGCGAGGCTTGCACCATGTTTTTCAGTTCTTCTGCGTCAATCAATTTGCCAGATGGCGGGATAGCTGAAGCACCGGGTAAAAAAGGTTGAGGCGCCAGAGCAATGGCGGCGTATTCCTCAACCAATGCAGAAATTTGATCGCGTAGTGCCTGCGTTTTTGTGTTTTGCATAGTCAATGTTGAGTATCAATGTTGAGCATGAATCAATGCCTGATAAGCCTGAATCTGCTCCAAAGTCACCTGACGCATGTCAGCACCTGCTTGGTGTTGCCTCGCCCAAGCTACGGTGAGTTGCAATGCTTCTTGCAAAGACAATGCGGGATGCCAGCCTAAGAGGCTGCGTGCTTTGGTGATATTGAGTTTCAGATGTCCCGCTTCGTGCGGATGTGCAGCAGTATCGATTTGCCACTGAATATTTTTATGATTTTCGTTATTTTGAGAATCGTCATGTTGGCGCCAAATGGCGGCCATTTGCTCAACGATCCAGTTGACGGGCTTGGCATCTTCATCCCTGGGGCCAAAATTCCAGCTTTCGGCATATTGGGTGCCGTGTTCTGTCAGTTGCTGCGCTAGCATCAGATAACCCCGCAAAGGCTCCAGTACATGTTGCCAGGGGCGAATTGCATGTGGATTGCGGATATGCAGCATCTTACCTTGTTCAAACGCAGCAAGAATGTCGGGAATCAATCGATCCTGCGCCCAGTCACCGCCACCAATCACATTACCAGCACGCACCGTTGCCAGAGCAATTTGATGCTTATCCACGTTAAAAAATGATGAACGGTAGGCCGCACTCACCAATTCAGCGCAGGCTTTGCTATTGCTATACGGATCATGACCACCCATAGGGTCGTTTTCACGATAATCCCAAATCCATTCACGATTTTCGTAGCATTTGTCAGTCGTGATATTGACCACAGTTTTCACGCCAGGCGCGTGGCGTATCGCTTCCAAGACATGCACTGTACCCATGACGTTGGTGGCATACGTTGTAACTGGATCTTGGTAAGAATGGCGCACCAGTGGTTGGGCAGCCAGGTGGAAAACGATCTCAGGTTGAAATGCGGTAAAGGCTTGCTGCACCGCTGACAAATCGCGGATATCGCCGATGACATGGCTGGCCATGCCTTTGCCGACTTGCGCCAGTTCAAACAAATTGGGTTGGCTGGACGGCGCTAATGCATAGCCTGCTACCTGCGCCCCCATGGATTGTAGCCAGAGCGACAACCAACTTCCTTTAAAGCCAGTGTGTCCAGTCAGCAAAACACGTTTGTTTTGCCAAAAAGCTGGATTGAAGTTCAAGGCCACATTTTCCATGGTGCTTGTCCTGATTGCCATAGTTCTTCCAGGTAGATGCGTTCGCGCAGCGTATCCATCGGTTGCCAAAAGCCATGATGTTGAAAAGCAGCCAGATTGCCTTCTTGCGCCAGGCGTTCTAATGGTTCACGTTCCCAGATGGTTTTGTCATCGGTAATGTAATCAAGCACTTGCGGCGATAGTACAAAGAAGCCGCCATTGATCAAGGCGCCATCTTTTTCATGTTGCGGCTTTTCTCTGAATTGCCGGACCTTGTTACCATGCATTTCCAATACGCCGAAACGTATGGTGGGAGTGGTGGCCGTCAAGGTGGCTTTAACGTTTTGTGCTTTATGGAAAGCAATCAACTCTGTGATATTCACATCGCTGACGCCATCGCCATACGTTAAACAAAATAACGCTTCATCTTTCAGATAATCGGCGACGCGTTTTAAACGCCCACCAGTCATGGTGTCTTCCCCCGTATCCACCAACGTCACTTTCCACGGCTCGGCATGATGTTGGTGGACGTGCATGTGATTATTTTCCATATCGAACGTGATGTCCGACATGTGTAAAAAATAATTGGCGAAATACTCCTTGATGACATAACCCTTGTAGCCGCAGCAAATGATGAAATCGTTCACACCATGGGCGGAATACATTTTCATGATGTGCCATAAGATGGGCTTGCCACCTATTTCCACCATAGGTTTCGGGCGTAGGGCAGTTTCTTCGCTGATGCGAGTGCCTAAACCACCGGCCAGAATGACAGCTTTCATTGATGTGTTGCCTTAGCAAAAACATCCCGTGCTGCATCAACGGTCGCCTTGATTACCTCATCATCATGCTGCGCTGACACAAAACCTGCTTCAAACGCCGCAGGGGCAAAATACACACCCGCATCCAACATCGCATGGAAAAATGCATTGAACGCTGTTTTGTCGCAAGCGAGCATTTCTGCATAACTGGTTGGAATATTCGAGCCAAAATAGATTCCAAACATGCCGCCAATCGCATCAGCGCAGAATGGAACGCCAGCTGCTCTTGCTGCATCGGATAAGCCTTGTACCAATTTGTTGGTTTGTGCGCTGAGTTGCTCGTAAAAGCCGGGTGCTTGAATCAGTTTTAATGTGCTCATACCGGCCGCAACGGTGACTGGATTGCCAGACAAAGTTCCTGCTTGGTAGACCGCACCGATTGGCGCTAAATGCCGCATCAAATCAGCACGTCCACCAAATGCAGCGACAGGTAAGCCGCCGCCTATGACTTTTCCTAGTGCGGTCAAGTCAGGTTGGATATCGTACAAAGACTGTGCACCGCCCAGCGCGACGCGGAAGCCTGACATGACTTCGTCGAAAATTAATATTGCGCCGTATTCGGTACATAAGCGGCGCATGGTTTGCAAAAATTCTGGTTTGGCTTTGACTAAATTCATATTGCCAGCAACTGGTTCCACAATGATGCAAGCGATTTGATTGCCTATGGTGCGGAACGTGTCTTCTAGCTGCTGCACATTGTTGTAGTCCAGTACCAGAGTATGTTGGACAAAATCTTGTGGCACACCGGCGGAAGTGGGGTGGCCAAATGTCAGTAAACCGCTACCTGCTTTGACCAATAGAGAATCTGCATGGCCGTGATAGCACCCTTCAAATTTAATAATTTTGTCGCGCCCAGTCGCACCACGCGCTAAGCGGAGTGCGCTCATGGTCGCTTCGGTACCACTGGAAACCAGCCTGACTTGTTCGATGGAAGGAATCAAGCGGCAGATTTCTTCCGCCATTTCGATTTCACCTTCGGTAGGTGCGCCAAAGCTTAAGCCACGCGCTGCGGCTTCTTGTACGGCTTTGACGACAACGGGATGCGCATGTCCCAAAATAGCGGGCCCCCAGGAGCCGATGTAATCGATATAACGCTTATCGTTTGCATCCCAAAAATACGGTCCTTCAGCCCGACTGATGAAGCGCGGTGAACCGCCTACGGAACGAAATGCACGGACTGGCGAATTCACGCCGCCAGGAGTCGTCAATTGGGCACGCGCAAACAGGGTGTCATTCTTGGAAATCATAGTGGTTTTGTGCAGTAAAGAGGGTAATTGGATTAATATGCAGGGTTATCCATTTTACTAGATTCAGTCGTGAATACGACCAATACAATTTGCCCAATTGCGTGAATTGTAGAAATACAAAAAATATAAAAATTTATTAGGGATGAAGCAGGAATGAACCAAGAATACAAAGAGTATAAAACATGGATGTGTTTGATCTGTGGCTGGATTTACGACGAGGCTAGCGGTTGCCCTGATGAAGGTATCCTTCCTGGCACCCGTTGGGAAGATGTGCCAACGAACTGGACTTGTCCAGAATGTGGTGCACGCAAGGACGATTTTGAAATGGTTGCTTTGTAAAATGACCCCTCCTACGTCTTCTAATCTCAATTTGGCTGATCACTTTTTGATTGCGATGCCTTCCATGGCAGATCCTGTTTTTGGCGGGACAGTTGTGTATATCTGTGAGCACAATGAGCGCGGTGCGCTTGGCGTGGTGATTAATAAACCAACTGATATGACGATGGAGAACTTGTTTGAGCGCATTGAATTGTCCTTAACTCACGATGGTCATGTAAGCGATCATTCCAAACAGCCCATTATGTTTGGTGGACCGGTGCAAGAGGGCTGTGGTTTTGTGTTGCATGCACCGATTGGGAATTATGCTGCTAGTTTAAAAATCACTGACGAGCTGGCGTTTACCATGTCACGTGATGTGCTGGAATCGTTTGCATCCAGTGAAGGGCCAGATCGTTTGTTAGTCAGTATCGGTTATTCCGGTTGGGGTCCAGGGCAATTGGAAAATGAAATTAGCAATAATGGCTGGTTGACGGTGCGCGCTGATTCGAGTGTGATGTTTGATGTACCGATAGAGGAACGTTATTTATTTGCACTGAAAATGCTAG
>CAZCIX010000008.1:9857-56113 GCA_964498835.1 uncultured Burkholderiaceae bacterium
GTGATGTTTGATGTACCGATAGAGGAACGTTATTTATTTGCACTGAAAATGCTAGGCATTGATCCAGTGATGTTGATGTCGCAAGCGGGCCATGCGTGACCAAAACATGATAATTGCAACCGTACTGGCCTTTGATTTTGGTTTGAAACGTATTGGTGTGGCGGTTGGCAATACCATGCTGAAGCAAGCACAGCCGTTAACGGTGATTCATTCTGCTACCAATGATGCAAAATTTAAGGATATTGCTGCGTTGCTTGATGAATGGAAACCAACACTTTGCGTGGTGGGTTTGCCTTTTCATCCCGATGGAGCAGAACATGAAATGACGCGTCGTTGTCGTCGTTTTGCGCATCAGTTGGAAGGACGCTTTGGCATGCAAACTGTGTTGGTGGATGAGCGTTATTCTTCTTCAGTATTGCAAGCCAAGCGTGGAGAGGTGATCGATGCGCAAGCTGCGGCGGTGATTTTGCAGCAGTATTTTGATGATATAAATTAAATATCCGAGATTGCTCATGAACCTCAACTCTCCCGTCATTCCCGCGGGAAAGATGGCAAGAAAGACGCTGGGTTCCCGCCTAAACCCGCGGGAACGACGGGATGTGAGATTGCGATTAATCAACAAACTTTGTTAAACAATAAAAATTACATGACTATGCCTAAATTCGATGCAGAAGCGCTGTACACCATGTTGGCTCACAAATTGAAAATTGGTTTGGCACAGGAAAGCAAACTGGCGATTGTCGGTATCCATTCCGGCGGCGCCTGGTTAGCCGAACGTTTGGCAGATGAGTTGCAGTTGACTGATCGTTTAGGTTTTGTTGATGTGTCTTTTTATCGCGATGATTATGCAAAAAAAGGTTTGCATGCCGATGTAAAGCCAACGCATATTCCTTTTGAAGTGGACGGTGCCACCATCTTGTTGGTGGATGACGTGTTGTATACCGGTCGCACCACGCGGGCGGCGATTAATGAGTTGTTTGATTATGGCCGTCCAGCACGCATCATCTTGGCGGCTTTGGCTGATCGTGGTGGTAGGGAATTACCGATCGCGGCAGATTTTGTTGCAACTACAGTCGTATTAGATGAAGATCAGGCCTTGGTATTGCAGCGTGATCAGGATGGCCAGTTTTCTCTTGTCGTCGAGACAAATTAATTAATAACGTACATATCAATAATGTTTAATCCGCAACTTAATAAAAATGGTGAACTGCAACATTTGCTCACCATTGAAGGTTTACCGAAGGCCATTATTCATCATATTCTCGACACGGCTTCCTCCTTCGTCAGCTTGTCTGACCGGGAAGTCAAAAAAGTTCCCTTGATGCGCGGCAAAAGCGTGTTCAACCTTTTTTTTGAAAATTCAACGCGTACTCGTACCACGTTTGAAATTGCCGCCAAGCGCTTGTCGGCGGATGTGATCAACTTAAATATTTCAGCCTCCAGCACCAGCAAGGGTGAATCGCTGTTGGACACGATAGACAATCTTGCCGCTATGCATGCCGACATGTTTGTCGTGCGCCATGCAGAGTCGGGTGCGCCGTATTTAATCGCCAAGCATTTGATCGACACTAAGCAGCCGCATGTGCACGTGGTCAATGCTGGCGACGGTCGTCATGCGCATCCGACTCAGGGGTTGCTGGATATGTACACGATACGGCACTACAAAAAGGATTTCAGCAATCTCAGAGTTGCCATCGTCGGTGATATTTTGCATAGCCGCGTGGCACGTTCGGATATTCATGCCTTAACCACTTTGGGCGTGCCAGAAATACGCGCAATCGGGCCACATACCTTGTTGCCTAGCGGTTTGGAGCAAATGGGCGTGCGTGTTTTTACCGATATGGAAGCAGGATTGAAAGACGTGGACGTCATCATCATGCTGCGTTTGCAAAATGAGCGTATGAACGGTGCTTTATTGCCATCCGCACAAGAATTCTTTAAAAAATATGGCTTAACCCCCGATCGCTTAGCGTTGGCCAAACCAGATGCAATCGTCATGCATCCTGGGCCAATGAATCGTGGTGTCGAAATTGATTCAGCAGTTGCTGATGGCAGCCAGGCCGTGATTTTGCCGCAAGTGACTTTTGGGATTGCCGTGCGGATGGCGGTGATGAGTATCCTGGCTGGAAATTAAAAGCGTAAAAATAAGCACATAACATGAAACTTCATATAAAAAATGGCCACCTGATCGATCCGGCAAATGGGGTGGATGCAGCAAAAGACGTGTATGTCGAAGCAGGCAAAGTCGCCGCCATTGTTGATTCTGGGCAAGCATTAGATGGTTTTCAGGCGGATAAAGTCATCGACGCGACAGGTTTGATCGTAGCGCCTGGCCTAGTGGATTTGTCGGCACGCCTGCGCGAACCTGGTTATGAATACAAGGCGACGCTGGAATCCGAATTACAAGCTGCTATGCAAGGCGGTGTCACCAGCTTGGTTTGCCCGCCTGATACTGATCCTGTGCTGGATGAACCAGGTTTGGTGGAAATGCTCAAGCATCGCGCCAAGACCTTGAACCAGGCCAATGTTTATCCGCTTGGTGCATTGACGGTGGGTTTACAAGGCTTGGCCTTGACGGAAATGGCGGAGTTGACCGAAGCAGGTTGCATCGCTTTTTCGCAAGCGGAACAACCAATTTTGAATACCAACGTTTTGCTGCGTGCGATGCAATACGCCAAAACCTTTGATTACACCGTCTGGTTGCGTCCGCAAGATCCGCACATTGGGCGTACGGGTGTCGCGCATAGCGGCCCTTTAGCAGCGCGTTTGGGTTTGGTGGGCGTGCCAGTGATGGCGGAGACGCTGGCGTTACATACTATTTTTGAATTAATGCGTGCCACGGGTGCCAGAGTGCATCTTTGCCGTATGTCGAGTGCGGCGGGTTTGGAGTTAGTGCGTTTGGCGAAGCAAGATGGTTTAGCCGTGACGTGTGATGTGAGTGCACATCACATTCATTTGACGGATGCGGATATCGGTTTCTTTGATCCCAATGCACGCGTGACACCACCATTTCGTTCGCAGCGTGATCGTGATGCGATCCAGCAAGGATTATTGGATGGCACGATTGATGCGATTTGTTCTGACCATACGCCGGTGGATGACGATGAAAAATTGTTGCCGTTTGGCGAAGCCTCGCCCGGCGCGACTGGTTTGGAATTGTTATTGCCTTTAGCCTTGAAATGGGCCGGCGAGCAGCCAGGCGGAATGGTAAAAGCGATTGCAAAAATTACCACTGACGCTGCCAACATCATCGGTTTGCCATGTGGTCAATTAGCGGTCGGTAGCAGCGCCGATATTTGTGTGTTTGACCCGAATGTTTATTGGAAAGTGGAAGCGGGCGCATTGGCAAGTCAAGGCAAACACACGCCGTTCCTGGGGTATGAATTGGCCGGACAAGTCAAGGCCACCATCGTGGCAGGTCATGTCGCTTTTGAAAGATGAGCCACATGTTTCGAGTTATTTCCGCCAATTTGAATGGCATTCGCTCCGCAGTCAGCAAAGGGTTTCTCGATTGGTTGGCGGAACAAAATGCAGATTTTATTTGTGTGCAGGAATTAAAAGCCCAAGCTGCCGATCTTTCGCCAGAAATGCAGCAACCAGCTGGCTATCAGGGTTATTTTCATTACGCAGAAAAAAAAGGTTACAGCGGAGTAGGAATTTACGCACGTCGCCAGCCGGATCAAATTATCGAAGGTTTAGGTGTGCCAGAGATCGACGCAGAAGGGCGCTACATTGAACTGGTATTCGGCAATTTTTCGATTATTTCCGTCTATTTGCCATCGGGTTCCAGCGGGGAACATAGGCAAACTGCCAAATTCCACTTTATGGAACATTTCTATCGTCATTTGGCTGAGTTGGCACAATGCGGTCGGGAAGTCATCCTGTGTGGCGACTGGAATATCGCCCATCAGGAAATCGATTTAAAAAATTGGAAAGGCAATCTGAAGAACTCAGGTTTCCTGCCAGAAGAGCGTGCCTGGTTGACGCGCGTATTCAATGAATTGGCTTGGGTGGATGTTTATCGGCGGCTTTATCCCGACGCGACGGGCGATGCTTATACCTGGTGGAGCAATCGGGGCCAGGCCTGGGCAAAAAATGTGGGTTGGCGGATTGATTACCAAATCGTCACGCCAGGCATCGCCGAAACAGCACAAGCCGCCAGCATCTACAAAACACAGCGTTTTAGCGACCACGCGCCTTTGGTGATGGATTACAAATGGTCTTTATAAAGATGGTTGGTGTTTTATGATCGTTCTCGGTATTGAATCTTCCTGCGACGAAACAGGCGTTGCCTTGTATGACACGCAACGTGGTTTGCTGGCGCATGCTTTGCATTCTCAAGTTGCTATGCATGAAGAATATGGCGGTGTCGTGCCAGAATTGGCGTCGCGTGACCATATTCGACGCGCTATTCCTTTGTTAGAACAAACTTTACGCAACAGCGGTTTGAGCGGTGCCAATGCCATCAGGCATGCTGAAATTGATGCAATTGCCTACACACAAGGGCCGGGATTAGCAGGCGCATTATTGGTCGGTGCTTCCTTTGCTTGCGGTTTGGGTATGGCTTTGGATAAGCCAGTCATTGGCATCCATCATTTGGAAGGACATTTGCTGTCACCACTGTTATCGAGCAATCCACCTGAGTTTCCATTCATCGCTTTGCTGGTGTCGGGCGGACATACACAACTGATGCAAGTGCGCGGTGTGGGTGATTACGTCTTGCTGGGTGAAACCATGGATGACGCGGCTGGTGAAGCGTTTGATAAATCCGCCAAATTGCTAGGTTTAGGCTATCCAGGAGGCCCGGAAATTTCACGTATGGCGCAATTAGGCGATCCCAGCGTGCATCAATTTCCTCGTCCGATGTTGCATTCCAAGGATTTGCATTTCAGTTTTTCCGGCTTAAAAACAGCTGTATTAACTGCGGTCAGGAACTATGGTGGCGTATTAAGCGATCAGGATAAGGCTAATGTGTCACGTGGTTTTGTCGATGCAGTTGTCGATGTTTTGACGGCGAAATGCATGACCGCGTTGAAACAAACAGGCTTAAAACGCTTAGTGATCGCAGGCGGCGTCGGTGCTAATCAACAACTACGTGCAGCGTTGAATGCGGCTGCTGTTAAAAAGCGCTTCCAGGTTTATTACCCAGAGCTGGAATTTTGCACCGACAACGGCGCTATGATCGCGTTTGCCGGTGCTTTGCGTTTGCAGGCTAATCCTGCTGCGGCTAGTCGTGATTATTCTTTTAATGTGCGACCAAGGTGGCCGTTGACCGAGTGCAATTCCTAGGATCGTTAAGCGTTTTTACGCTGACCTAATTTGCTCTCTTTGCCCGCACACAGATTTTTGATGTTTTGTTTGTGGCGATAGAGCAATAAACCACTCATGATGCTGATTGCCAGCAAAACTGGGTTGGTGCCAAATAACAATCCATAATAAAACGGTGCAAAAATAGCAGCGACCAAAGCTGCTAATGATGAGTAGCGGAATGCATAAGCGATTACGAGCCATGTCACTAGTGTCGCCAGACCTAGCCAGCCATTGATGCCAAGCAAGACGCCTAATGCCGTTGCGACGCCTTTCCCGCCGACGAATCGAAAGAAGATCGGCCACAAATGTCCGAGAAATACGGCAAGCGCTACCAAAGCGACGCCATGTGTGTTCACGCTATATGCAGGCCCCCATGTTTGCACTAGCCAAACTGCTAACCAGCCTTTAGCGCCATCACCGATCAAGGTCAAGGCTGCTGCTGCTTTGTTGCCGCTGCGCAAAACATTGGTTGCACCGGGGTTTTTGGAGCCGTAAGTGCGTGGATCGGATAATCCAAATAACTTACTAATCACCAGAGCAAAAGAAATAGAGCCAATCAAATAGGCGGCGATGGTGAATAACAATGTGGGGAAATGAAGTATGTTCATAAGCGTTTCTAGGATTGCAAAAAAGACTGGTTTGATTTGGACGTTGATTATGCAGCAAGAATGCGAGAAGGAACTAGCCTTGTTAGGCTTATTGTATAGAGCGTATTAATTAAATAGTAGTAATGAAAATATGAGCGTCGTTCTCGCCTACCACCGCGGGAATGACGGATATTAATAGAAAGTTCCAAATGAATCTCACCCACGCGGATGATGCTCAGCATGCAGCTTTTTAAGCCGCTCACGGGCGACGTAAGTGTAGATTTGGGTGGTCGAAATATCAGCGTGTCCGAGCAGTAATTGCACAATCCGCAAATCCGCTCCATGGTTGATTAAATGCGTGGCAAAAGCATGGCGCAGTGTGTGAGGGGAGATGGGCGAGTCGACATCTGCTTGCAATGCGTATTTCTTGATCAGTGTCCAAAACATTTGGCGTGTCATGGCTTTGCCGCGTGACGTGACGAATAAAGCATCATCGATTTGACCATTCAGGATAATTGGTCGTGCTTCTTGCAGGTAGCGTTGAATCCAATCTCTTGCCTGTTCACCGAAAGGGACTAATCTTGTTTTATTGCCCTTGCCGGTAATCCGCAATACGCCTTCATTCATCCCAACTTCCACCGATTTCAACAAAACCAGCTCAGTGACGCGCAAGCCGCTGGCGTACATCAATTCAAGCATGGTGCGATCTCGCAATCCTAATGGTGTTGTGACGTTTGGTGCTGCCAGTAGGGTTTCAACTTGTGTTTCTGATAATGTTTTCGGGTGGCGTGGTGCTTGTTTGGCGGATTTTATTTTTAGACTGGGGTCGGCACTAATTTTGTTTTGTCGTAACGAAAATTGATAAAAACGTTTTAAGACCACCAAACGTCGGTTGGATGAGGTGGCTTTGGAATCAGGATGGCGAAATTCTAAATAAGCATGTAAATCTTTATGTTCTGCTTCAAGCAAATTTTTGTTTTGCTCGTTTTGTAGCCATTGCGCAAATAAACGAAGATCGTGACGATAGGCTTCTAGTGAGTTTTTTGCTAAACCATCTTCTAGCCATAAGGTATCGCAAAAATCGTCAATGGCTGTTTGGTTGTTTATGGTGATCAAATTGTTCATGAGACTAGAAGTAAGACGCTGGGTTCCCGCCTACCCCAGCTGGAACGACGGGTATTCATCACGTCTGATGGAGAGTCTGGATTAATTGTCATTCAATGCTCACGCAATGCGCGCCGATATTGAATGGCTTCTGCAATATGCGCTTGTTTGACTGTGGGCGCTTCGGCCAAATCAGCGATGGTGCGGGCGACTTTTAATACGCGATGGTAGGCGCGGGCCGACCAGTTTAGACGTGCCATGACTTTGGATAATAACTCTTCTCCTGCTGCGTCGGGTTTGCAGTACGCCTCAATTTCTTTGTTGGATAACAAATTATTCGTCTTATTTTGACGTGCTAGCTGAATGGCAAAAGCTTGTTTCACGCGCTCGGCAATTTTGTCAGATGGTTCACTTTCGGCGTGTTCTATCAATTCATTTTGCGCCAGCGCGCTGATTTGGATTTGCATATCAATGCGATCTAGCAAAGGCCCGGAAAGGCGGCCCTGATAGCGGGCGATTTTGTCCGCACTGCATTGGCATTTATTGGAAGCATGGCCCAAATAACCACATGGGCAGGGATTCATGGCAGCAATCAATTGAAAACGAGCCGGAAAATTGGCTTGACGTCCGGCGCGTGAAATCGTGATGTGACCGGATTCCAGCGGTTCTCTTAATACTTCTAATACTTTAGTTTGGAATTCAGGTAATTCATCAAGAAACAATACGCCTTGATGTGCCAGAGAAATTTCACCTGGGCGTGGAACGCCGCCACCACCGACTAGTGCGACACCAGAGGCCGTGTGGTGAGGTGCGCGATAGGGGCGCATTTTCCAGCGTGCGATGGAAAAATCACTGTTAATGGAATGGACAGCAGCGGATTCCAGTGCTTCCTGGTCTGTCATGGGTGGCAAAATGCCAGCAAAGCGAGTGGCTAACATGGTTTTGCCGGTGCCTGGCGGGCCGACCATCAAGATGCTGTGGCCACCTGCGGCGGCAACTTCCAAAGCGCGTTTTCCCTGAATTTGTCCTTTGACATCAGAAAAATCAGGATATCGCACAGGAATGCTTGCTATCTGCGGGATGTGACGTGTCAGTTTCGTATCCGTATCCTTGGTTGTGTTGCTGAAGTGTGCGCAGACATGCAGTAATGAATCTGCAGGATAAATGGTAGCTTCTTGAATCAACGCAGCTTCATCTGCATTCAAGCGTGGCAGGACAAAGGCACGTTTTTTTCCATTGACATCACTTTCTTGATGCATGGCAAATGTCATCGCTAACGCACCACGTATAGGACGCAACTCACCGGACAGGGATAACTCTCCAGCAAATTCATATTGATCAAACTGATTACCAGGAATTTGATGCGATGCTGCCAAAATCCCCAGGGCAATCGGCAAGTCAAAGCGGCCTGATTCTTTGGGTAAATCAGCTGGTGCTAAATTAACCGTGATTCTTTTGGCTGGAAATTCAAAGTGTGCATTTTGTAAGGCGGCACGTACCCTGTCTTTGGATTCTTTTACCTCAGTATCGGGTAATCCAACGATGGTGAAGGATGGCAAGCCATTGGCTAAATGGACTTCCACCGTCACTTCTGGTGCGTGCATGCCGGTTAGTGCACGACTTTTTAGAACAGCCAGGCTCATTTGATTATTTTTCTGCACGTGTTTGTGCTAGTTGCGCTTCTAGTACAGCAACGCGTGTCTCCAGTGCTTGCAATTTTGCGCGCGTCTTTTCTAATACTTGGACATGTATGTCGAATTCTTCCCGTGTGACTAAGTCCAGCTTGGAAAAACCTTGGCTCATCATAGCCTTGACGTTTTTTTCGATGTCTTTGGCGGGGGAATTTTCGATTGCTTTGCTGATTTTTGAATGCAAATCTTCAAACAAGTGTGAGGGATTCATATGGTTTCCTATTGCAATTTGTTGATAAGTGCTTACATGTGTACGTTGCATGTGTACATATATATGTATGCAGTAATTTTTTCCATGGTAAAGCAAAAATTCCCTGGAAATTTTACGTTAGAACAAAGTTAGTGTATTTGATTGGTTAAATTGTTAATTATTACTAAATGCCGCTAAAATCTGATGTTCAGCAATATGCACCAATTATCATTGACATTCCCCGACTCCGCAAAATAAGGTTTTTATGGTCCCCCATCTCGTCACAGCATTGACAGGCCCATTGCTTGACCTCGAAAAAAAGATCCTGTCAGCAACGCCCGCTATTGAACGCTGGTTCCGCCTTGAGTGGCAAGAACATACGCCGCCGTTTTATTGTTCCGTTGATTTGCGCAATGCAGGTTTTAAACTCGCGCCCGTCGATACCAATTTATTTCCTGGTGGTTTTAATAACCTGGCGACAGAAACCCTGCCTTTGGCTGTGCAAGCTGCGATGGCAGCGATTGAAAAATATTGTCCAGACGCCAGAAATTTGTTGCTGATTCCAGAACGCCATACGCGCAATACTTTTTATTTGCAGAATGTGGCAACGCTAGTAAAAGTGCTTCGTCAAACAGGTCTGAATGTCCGCTTGGGATCGTTGTCGGATGAAATAAAAACCGCCACGCCTATGCAATTATCCGATGGTAGTACTTTGATGTTGGAGCCTTTAATACGCTCCCCAAATGGACGTCGTTTAGGATTGAAGAATTTCGATCCTTGTACCATTTTGTTAAATAACGATTTGTCGGCGGGTATTCCACCGATTTTAGAAAATTTACACGAGCAAAACTTGTTACCTGCTTTGCATGCTGGGTGGGCGGTGCGTCGTAAATCGAATCATTTTGCTGCTTATGACGATGTGGTGAAAAAATTTGCCAAATTGATCGATGTCGATCCCTGGATGTTGAATCCTTATTTCGCAAAATGTGGTCAGATTGATTTTAATACCGAAGAAGGGACCGAGTGTTTGATGTCTAGTGTCGACACATTGTTGGCAAAAATTCGTAAGAAATACAAAGAATACGGCATCAAGCTCAAACCATTTGTGATTGTGAAAGCTGATGCCGGGACATATGGTATGGGCATTATGACGGTACACGATGCGAGCGAGCTGAAGGATTTGAATCGTAAACAACGCAACAAAATGGCGATGATTAAAGAAGGTCTGGAAGTGCGTGATGTCATTTTGCAGGAGGGCGTTCCTACCTTTGAAAACATCAACGACGCAGTGGCAGAACCCGTTGTGTACATGATTGATCGCTACGTGGTAGGTGGTTTTTATCGTATTCATGCCGAGCGTGGTATTGATGAAAACCTGAATGCGCCTGGTTCGCAGTTTGTTCCTTTGGCATTTTCGCAGCAGCATACTTTGCCGGATTATCAGGCCAAGCCTGGTACCATGGCGCCGAATCGTTTTTATATGTATGGCGTGGTGGCGCGTCTGGCTTTGGTAGCTGCTTCGATAGAAATGGAAAAAACCGATCCTAATCCAGAGATTTATTAAGAATTCTTTATATTTTTATCCGAGATTGTCTATTAGCTCTCGTCGTTCCCGCGGGTTTAGGCGGGAATCCAGCGCCTTTCCTTGTTTGCCGCTAAAAGTCACTGGATCCCCGACTAAAGCACTCGGGGACGACGGGTTTAAGTTTCTCCGTATTACCATCGCTCTCGCGGGAGTGACGAGGGAATGTAGGCTAATGGACAATCTTGGTTTATATTTCTTCATATGAAAATTGCCTTTTTAGCTGATCCGCTTTCTAGTTTTAAGATTTATAAAGACTCAACCTACGCCATGATGGTGGAGGCAGTGAAGCGTGGGCATACGATTTATGCGTTTGAATCCCAGCATATGGCCTACGAAAATGGTGCGATCGTAGCTGATGTTGCGCAGGTAATGTTGACGGGTGAAACGGGGGGAGCTGAGCATGCTTCCTGGTATCGAACTGGAGCAGCGTCGTCTCACTCTTTGACCGATTTTGACGCCATTGTTGTGCGTAAAGATCCGCCTTTCAATATGGAGTACGTGTATACAACGTACTTATTAGAGTTGGCCCAATCGCAGGGTGCACGCATTTTCAATAAACCGGAAGCGGTGCGTAATCATAATGAGAAGTTGGCGATTGCCCAATTTCCGCAATTTACGGCTCCCACCTTAGTGTCTAGCGATGAAGCACGTTTGCGGGCTTTTCATCAGGTGCATCAAGACATTATTTTGAAACCGCTAGATGGTATGGGTGGTGCGGGGATTGTGCGTATTCGTGCAGATGGGATGAATTTGGGTTCTGTGATTGAAATGCTGACTTTGAGTGGCAGCAGAACAATTATGGCGCAGCGTTTTATTCCTGAAATTGCGCAGGGTGATAAACGTGTGTTGTTAATTGCTGGTCAGGTTGTGCCTTTTTCGCTGGCGCGTATTCCGCAAGCAGGGGAGGTGCGCGGTAATCTGGCTGCTGGTGGTACCGGTGTGGCGCAGGAACTGACTGCACGTGAGCGTGCAGTGGCGGAAGCCCTGGCGCCAATCTTGTTTGCGCGTGGTTTATTTTTAGTTGGACTGGATATGATTGGTGGTTATTTGACGGAGGTGAATGTGACTAGTCCAACGTGTTTTCAGGAAATTTTTCAGCAAACGGGTTGTAATGTCGCTGAAATGTTTATCCAGGCATTAGAAAAAGTACAAACATCATGATCGGTCTTTTGCTAGTGACGCATGCCCCATTAGGCAGTGCTTTTATCGCTGCTGCAACGCATGTTTTTCGTGCGCAGCCAGAGTATTTGGAAGCGATTGATGTGGTAGCTGATCAGGATGTGAACTTGATTCATCAATCCGTCAAACAAGCAATTGCGCGCCTTGATCAAGGCGCTGGTGTGTTGATCATGAGCGATATCATGGGTGCGACGCCTTCTAATTCTTGTTTAAAAATGGGCCATTCTGGGCGAGTCGAGGTGATTTCCGGTCTCAGTTTGCCCATGCTATTGCGTGCATTAACGTATCGCCATGATGCGCTTGACGTCACCATGAAAATGGCGCTCGCTGGGGCGCAAAATGGTGCGGTTTGGGTGAATAAGCACGTTGATTAATTCACTGAGATTGCCCATTAACCTCCGTCGTTCCCGCGGGGTTAGGCGGGAACCCAGCGTCTTTCGTTGTTTAATGTGAAAGCCACTGGGTCCCCGACTAAAGCACTCGGGGACGACGGTTTTAAATTTTTCCGTATTGCCATCGTTCCCGCGGGAACGACGAGGTGTTTTTTTAAGCAGATGATCCTGTATTGAGGATAAACAAACATGATTCAACTAGAATTAGAAATTATCAATCGCCTCGGTTTGCACGCACGTGCGTCCGCTAAATTGACGCAATTGGCAACCAAATTTCAAAGCGACGTGTGGCTGATGCGCAATGCCACGCGCGTCAATGCGAAATCCATCATGGGCGTGATGATGTTGGCGGCGGGTAAAGGCGCCAAAGTGACATTGGAAGCAAATGGCCCGGACGAGCAGGATTGCTTAAACGCGTTAAGCGCATTAATCAATGACAAATTTGGCGAAGGCGAGTGACCACGCACATGGCTTCTTTCACTCTTCATGGTATTTCAGTTTCACGCGGTATTGCGATTGGGCGGGCGCACATTCTGATGCCAGCAGCGCTGGATGTGAAACATTATCTTGTTGCTGAGGAGCAAATTGAAACCGAGGTGCAACGCTTGCAAAATGCCTTTCTTGCTGTGCACCAAGAACTACAAACCTTGCGTGTAGAGTTACCGAAAGATGCGCCTAGCGAGTTAGCTGCTTTTATTGATTTGCATGCGTTGATTTTGTCTGATCCGCTGCTTGCGGAAGCACCACTTGATATTATCCGTAGCCGTTATTACAACGCCGAATGGGCATTGGTGACGCAGGTGGATGAGTTATCCGCACAATTTGATGAAATTGAAGACACGTATTTGCGTGAGCGCAAAAGTGATATTCAGCAAGTAGCTGAGCGTGTGCTCAAAAATTTGATCTGTAGTGCACGTGTATCACCGCAAACAGGTGATATGGATCAATCGCATCCACACATGATTGTGGTGGCGCATGATATTTCGCCAGCGGATATGTTGCAATTTCGGGATGGCTCTTTTAGCGGCTTTATCACTGATGTGGGCGGACAAAATTCGCACACTGCGATTGTTGCGCGTAGCTTGGATATTCCAGCAGCAGTAGGGATGTCCAACGCTTCGGCGCTGATCAAGCAAGAAGATTGGGTCATTATTGATGGTGATGCCGGTGTAGTGATCGTCAATCCTGCGCCCATGATTTTGGATCAGTATCAGGCGCAACAGGCAGAGTTGTTGCGTGCCAAAAAGAAACTGAACAAGCTGAAGAAAACGCCCGCATTGACTTTGGACGGCACGCCCATTACCTTGCTTGCCAATATTGAATTACCTGAAGATTGTGCTGCTGTGGTGGAAATGGGAGCGCATGGGGTTGGCTTGTTTCGCTCTGAGTTTTTATTCATGGGACGAGGTGCTGGGGCAGATAAATTGCCATCTGAAGACGAGCAATTTGAGGCATATCGTCGAGCGGTGCTGGCGCTCAAAGGTCGCCCGATTACCATACGTACGCTTGATGCGGGTGCGGATAAACCTCTGGATACGGTGGAGCATACGGCTTTGAATCCTGCTTTGGGTTTACGTGCTATTCGTTTTTGCCTATCTGAACCGCAATTGTTTTTAACCCAATTGCGTGCTGTGTTACGTGCTTCTGCCTATGGACCAGTCAAGTTGTTGATTCCTATGCTGTCGCATGCTTTTGAGATTGAGCAATCCTTTGCATTGATAGAACAAGCCAAAAATCAGTTGCGTGATGCAAATATCCAGTTTGATCCAGCGATACAAGTTGGTGCCATGATAGAAATCCCGGCTGCGGCATTGACCTTGCCCATGTTTATTAAAAAAATGGATTTTTTATCTATCGGTACTAATGATCTAATTCAATATACCCTTGCAATTGACCGCGTAGACTATGAAGTCGCGCATTTATATAGCCCCTTGCATCCAGCAGTGTTGCATTTGATTTCGATGACGATTAAGGCTGGAGCAAAAAAAGGGATTCCTGTGGCTATTTGCGGTGAGATGGCGGGCGATGTGAGTTTGACGCGACTTTTGTTGGGTATGGGATTGCGTGAATTTTCTATGTATCCCGCGCAATTGCTTTCGGTAAAAAAAGAAATTCTGAATAGCGACTTAAAATTAATTGCACCGCATACTAGAAAAATTTTGCGTGCAATCGAGCCCGCTGTGATTACGAAAGCTATGCACCAATTGTCGATGTTGTAGTTCTCAATTTGTCGCGCCATCCATGTTGTTGATATTTTCAACATTGCGATTTCATGGCGCTGTCATTTTGAGGAGTATTCCTGCATGTTCGATATCAATATTCATATTGATTTTTTGTTTGGCAAAAAGCATCCTCCGTTGCTGGGTTTGGATATCAGTTCCTCAAGCGTCAGGTTGGTTGAGTTATCTCAACTGAATAAAATGACATTCCAGCTTGAACGTTACGCCTCAGAGCCGTTGCCGCATGGCATGGTGGTGGACGGCAATATTGAAAACATCGAACAACTTTCCGAGATAGTGCGCCGTCTTTTGCAAAAAAGCGGCAGCCAAGTCGGACATGTTGCCTTAGGTTTGCCACTAGCGTTCGTCATTACCAAAAAGCTCGTTTTGCCTGCTGGATTGCCGGAAGAAGAATTGGCAGTGCGGGTGGATTTGGAAGCGGGCCAATATCTTCCCTTTTCCTTGGATGACGCCAGTTTGGATTTTCGTGAAATTGGCCTTGTGGCTGATTCATCCGATGAAATTGAAGTGCTATTGGTAGCAGCGCGTAAAGAAAAAGTGGAAGATCGTGCAGCAGTTGCCGAAGTAGCGGGTTTGAAACCGGTAGTGATGGATGTCGAATCTTATGCTGCGCGCGCAGCGCTTGAGCGGCTTATTCCACAATTGCCGCAGGTTGGACAGGGGCATGTTGTTGCTGTATTTCAAATTGGTGCGCACACCACGCATGTTTCAATTGTGCTGAATCAGCAAATGATTGATGAGTATGAATATGAGCATGAGGGTGAACAATCATTTAACGATAATCAGCCTTTTGTAGAAAATGCCGCCATGGAAGTAGTGCGCGTCCTACAGTTTCTTTTTAACTCCACGCCTTACAAGCACATTGATCAAATATTGCTAGCTGGCGAATATGCTGCAATTCCTGGTTTGTCCGAGTATGTGGCGGATCAAACGCAAATCTCTAGTGTTGTTGTTAATCCTTTTCAAGGCATGAAACTGGCAAAACGTTTGCTAGCAAAGCAGTTGTGTAAGGAGGCTCCAGCCTATTTGGTCGCCTGCGGTTTGGCGCTGCGGAGATTTGACCGATGATCAAAATCAATTTGATGCCATATCGCGCAGAAAAAATTGTACAAAAGAAAAAGGCTTTTTATCAGTTCTTGGTTTTGTCAGGATTGAGCGGGGTTTTGTTTGTCTCGCTTGTTGTGGCGATATTGACTCACCAAATCGCCGTGCAAAAAAAGCGGAATGATTTTATTGCTGCTGAAAATGCCAAGCTTGATCAGAAAATCACAGAAATTGCCACGCTTCAACAGGAAATAGCTGCATTAAAAACACGCCAACAAGCGGTAGAGAATTTACAAGAAGATCGTAATCAGGCGGTGTATTTAATGGGTGACTTGCTAAAGCAAGTTCCTGAAGGGATTTATCTGCACGCTTTTAAACAAAACGGTGAGCGCGTCACATTGCAGGGTTATGCGCAATCGAATGAGAAAGTGTCCGTTCTATTACACAATTTGAGTCATAACTCTGCCTGGTTGGAGCATCCCGATTTAATTGAAATACGTGCCGTCAATTTGGGACAGGGGAAAGATGCGAGGAAAGTATTTGATTTCACTATGAGTGTGGGAATGAAAAAAAGCCATTGGATCCCCGATTAAAGCACTCGGGGACGACAGTGCTTAGTTTGCTGTGTTACCACCGCTCTAGCCTAAATATCGTCGTTCCCGCGGGTGTAAGCGGGAATCCAGTGTCTTTGTAGTAAACCTTAAAATAAAAACCATGAAAATCAAAACAACGCTTACAACGCAATTCCAGGATTTACATGACATTCAACCCAGTGCTTGGCCGATTATTCCGCGATTGTTGTGCGGATTAGGAATTTTTCTTTTAGTGATTGCGTGTGGTGGATTTTTTTATGTCGAGGGTTATTGGCAAGCCAAATATCTTGAATTGCAAAAAGAAAGTCAGTTGAAGAATGTATACAAAATCAAACTGCAACAAGCCGTGAACTTAGATGGTTGGCGTCAGCAAAAAGCACAAGCTGAGGGCTATGTCGTGGCGCTGGAAAAACAGTTGCCTGGTAAGGCTGAGATGGATGCTTTGTTGTCCGATATCAATCAGGTTGGTTTGGGGCGTGGGGTACAATTCGAGCTCCTCAAGCCCAGGCAGGTAAGCATCAAGGATTATTATGCAGAATTGCCTATCGATATCAAGGTGGTTGGTAATTACCATGCCATCGGTGGTTTTGCCAGCGATATTGCCAATTTGTCGCGCATTGTCACGCTCAATGATATGCGTCTTAGCGTGGGAAAAGATGGCTTACTGGTGCTGGATGCAGTGATCAAAACGTTTCGTTATCTTGATGCTGGTGAACTGTTGCTAAGGCAAAAAGTAGAAATAAAGGGGAGTAAAGAATGAAGTACTTTGCTACATCCTTGATTCCGTTATTGAGTTTGAGTGCTTGTAGCGATCATGGCGTCGCAGAGGTAAAAAATTGGATGGACGATGCGAAAAAACAGGTGCTTGTGTTTGCTCCAAAATTAGCAGAGCCTAAAAAGTTTGTTCCTGTGGCTTACAGTGGAAAAAATGAATTGGACCCCTATAATCCTGCAAAACTTGGCGCAAGCTTTGCTAAAGGGCAATCCAAACCAGATGATCTTCGGTTACATTCGCAAACTCGTAAAGAAGCCCTGGATTCGTATTCTTTGGATGAAATAAAACTGGTGGGAACAATACAAAAATCCGGAGTACATGATGCCTTGTTGCAAGCGGGTAAGTTATTGTTTCAAGTCAAAGTTGGTCAGTCTTTGGGAAAAAACCAGGGCGTGATTACGCGTATCAGTGAGCACGAGATAGAAATAAAAGAAACGGTAGCCAATGCTACTGGAAGATTGGTCGAGCGCAAGGCCAAATTAGAATTGCAGGAGAAGTATCAATGACGGTGTTTAGAAAACAGCGAGCATCCCAGCTTGCGATGCAATTATTGATGGCTTTTTACGTATTGCTAATAGTTAATTTGGCTAATTTGGGTAATGTTGTTTTTGCCCAAGAAAAACCGCAGGTAAATTTAAACGTCATTCAATCTATTACTACTTACCAACAAGGGTTGAATGTGGTTACCAAAGTGGTACTTAAAAATCCTATTCTCAAGCCTCCATTGGGATTTTCTATCGGCAATCCGGCGCGTATTTCTCTGGATTTTCCGGCAACCGTGAATGGAATAGGCAAAACCAGTCAAGCGATAGATTTAGGCGATGTGCAAAACGTGAATGTGGTGCAGGCAGATGATCGTTCTCGCTTGGTGTTTAATTTGAAACGGGCGCTCAATTATGCGACTGGAATCGAGGGCAATGCCGTCATTATTACGATGAATGGAGCTGGTGCTGTAGTTGGATCAAGCAGCAATGCTAAACCGACTAGTCCTACGACTGTAAGCAACCTGTTTGCTGTTGCAGCGGCAAATACTACAAATCATTCCGGCAGTAGTAATAATGATAATAAACAAGCGTTGCGCTATATTGATTTTCGCCGTGGTACAAATGGAGAAGGGCGCATCATGGTCGATTTGCCAGACAGTCAAATCGGTGTCGATGTGCGCCAGCAAGGCCAAACGATCGTGGTGGATTTCTCAAAAGCAAGCCTGCCTGATGTGTTGCGCCGTCGCATGAATGTAGGGGATTTTGCTACGCCAGTTTCCACCATCACAACCACATCGCAAGGCGACAATGTACGGATGGTGATTGAGCCCAAGGGATCATGGGAGCACAGTGCGTATCAAAACGATACGCAATTGGTAATTGAAGTGAAGCCGATTAAAGAAGATGTCAATCGATTATCTCCCAGCACCAAAAATTATCGTGGGGAAAAACTCTCGTTGAATTTCCAAAATATTGAAGTCAGAGCCGTGTTGCAGGTAATTGCTGATTTTACGGGTTTGAATATCATCACTAGCGATGCGGTAAATGGCAACCTTACCCTGCGTTTAAAAGACGTGCCTTGGGATCAAGCATTGGATATTGTGTTGCAAACCAAGGGGTTGGATGTGCGTAAAAATGGTTCAGTCTTGTGGGTTGCGCCCAAAGATGAATTGCTGATCAAAGAGAAATTGGAGTTGGAGCAAAAAGCGCAAATCGCCGAGCTTGAGCCCTTAAAGACCGAAGTATTTCAGTTGAATTATCAAAAAGCCGATGCGTTCAAAATGGTATTTGGTTTGGATGGCCCCGCAGGTACGACAGGGAATAACCGCATCCTTTCAAAACGTGGCAGCGCCGCAACTGAGCCACGCACCAATAAATTGTTTGTGACCGATATTCCCTCAAAATTGGAAGAAGTGCGTAGGTTGATTCACATGACGGATGTGGCGACGCGGCAAGTGGTGATTGAGGCGCGTATTGTGGAAGCCAGCGATTCTTTCAGCAAAAATCTTGGTGCTAAATTAGGTTTTGTGGATTATCGGACGATTCGTGCTGCGGAGGCTGGTTCGCCAGCACCCGCCAATGGTCGCGCTGCTGTGACGGGAACTTATTTGGGGGTAGGGGAACAAACTGGGCAGATCAAAGGTGATGGCTTTACCAATTCTCAATTTGTGAATTTGCCTGCGACAGGGATTAATGGCGTGAGTGCTGGTACGTTTGCGGTGAGCCTCTTCTCAGCAGCGGCGAATCGTTTCTTGAATTTAGAGTTGTCGGCTTTGGAAGCGGATGGCAAAGGCAAGATTATTTCCAGTCCACGTGTAGTCACGGCGGATCAACAGCAAGCCTTAATTGAACAGGGGGAAGAAATTCCTTTTCAACAAGCAACCAGCAGTGGCGCGACTGCGGTCAGCTTTAAAAAAGCCAATTTACGATTGGAGGTGACGCCGCAGATTACGCCGGATGGCAACATCATTTTGGTGGTGGATGTGAATAAAGATAGTCGCGGCACACCCGCACCAGGTGGTTTTGCGATTAATACCAAACATGTGAAAACCAATGTGCAGGTTGAAAATGGTGGGACGGTGGTATTGGGAGGGATTTTTACTCAGCAAGAGGCAGAATCAGTGACAAAAATACCAGTGTTAGGCGATATTCCCGTGGTTGGCAATGCGTTTAAAACGACTTCCCGTACCAACGATAAAACGGAGTTATTGGTGTTTATTACGCCCAAAATTGTCATAGATAAAATTTCATCACCTCAATGACATTTAACCGAAATTGCCCATTAACCTCCGTCGTTCCCGCAGGTTTAGGCAGGAATCCAGCGTCTTTTGTTGTTTGCAGCTAAAAGCCACTGGATCCCCGACTAAAGCACTCGGGGACGACGATTTTAAGTTTCTCCGTATTACTATCGTTCTCATGGGAACGAGTGCCCTTGTTTATAATGCTGGTTACTTCGTTTTTTCTTCTACATCAAATTGACAACAGAAAACATCTTTCTTGTCGGACTCATGGGAGTTGGCAAGACCACAATTGGGCGCATTCTGGCAAAAAAATTAGGGTTGCGTTTTATTGACTCAGATCATGAAATAGAGGCGCGCACGGGTGCGTCGATTTCATGCATTTTTGAAATTGAAGGCGAGCAAAGTTTTCGCCGTCGTGAAGCAGAAATGATTGCTGAACTGACAGCACAGCGTGGCATCGTGCTGGCAACTGGTGGTGGATCTATTCTAAATCCACAGAGTCGCGCGTACCTGAAAGAGCGCGGCACAGTGATTTTTTTGCAAGCCAGTGTCCATAGTATTTTGGCGCGCACTAGGCATGATAAGAATCGCCCATTGTTACAAACTGCCGATCCTCGTAAGCGAATTGAAGAATTGATGCATCAGCGTGAGCCTTATTATCGTGAAGTTGCTGATATGACGATTCATGTTGGGCGTGCCAATATACAAACTATGATTCAGACCATTTTGATGCAGCTTGATCAATTGTCGTATCAACACAATACAAACGAATCAAAGAAATTAAACGAATCTCTTATGTCTACACCTGCCACTTCTATTACTTCCACTACCTTCACTACTTCTAGTCATCTTGTTGATCCGATTCATTTGCAGGTTGATTTGGGAGACAGAAATTACCCAATTACGATTGGCGCCTCTTTACTTTCAGAGGTAAAAATAATGACGCGCCACATGAGTGGTCAGCGTGTTGTAGTTGTGACGAATACTGTTGTGGCGCCGCTTTATCTTGAAAGTCTCAAACAAACGCTGCACAAAGCTGGTAAGCAAGTGATTGAGGTAATTTTGCCAGATGGTGAAGAAGAAAAAAATTGGGCCAATCTCATGCGTATTTTTGATACCTTGTTGACCGAAAAATGTGATCGCCACACCACGTTGATTGCGTTGGGTGGTGGTGTGATTGGTGATATGACGGGATTTGCCGCGGCCAGTTATATGCGCGGCGTGCCGTTTATCCAAATTCCCACCACTTTGCTGGCACAGGTAGATTCTTCAGTGGGAGGGAAGACTGGGATTAATCATCCGCTAGGTAAGAACATGATTGGTGCTTTTTATCAGCCACAGGCAGTGATTGCAGATATTGCCACCTTGCAAACTTTGCCTGAGCGTGAGTTGCCAGCGGGTTTAGCCGAAATTATCAAATATGGTGCCATTATTGATCGCCCATTTTTTGATTGGATAGAAGCCAATATGACGCGTTTGTTGGAGCAAGATGCGCAAGCGCTGATGTATGCTATTTCTCGCTCGTGCGAAATCAAAGCGGATGTGGTGGCGCAAGATGAACGGGAAAGCGGCTTACGCGCGATTCTCAATTTTGGCCATACTTTTGGTCATGCTATTGAAGCGGGCTTGGGATATGGCGTCTGGTTGCACGGTGAAGCAGTGGGCTGTGGCATGGTGATGGCAGCTGATTTATCTTGCAGAATGGGTTGGCTTTCTGAAACTGACAAAGCACGCATTATTACTGTAGTGCGAGCCGCTGGGTTACCTACCGTTGCGCCAGATTTAGGGACGACACGCTGGCTGGAATTGATGTCAGTCGATAAAAAAAATAAAGATGGGAAAATCAAATTTATTTTGTTGAAAGATATCGGTGTGCCTGAAATCACAACAGTGCCGACAGAAGTGTTGATCGAGACACTTCAAGCTTGCGTTCAATGACTCTCAGGAATTAAGAAATAATATGCCCGAGTACGTAGAGGCCCATCTCGCTCCTTATGCGGTGCATTCGACCATTTCAGCTGGGCGTTGTTATTCCGAACTGCCATCTGCTTCGCGTACCGAATTTCAACGCGATCGCGATCGCATCATTCATTCAACGGGCTTTCGCCGCTTGGAATACAAAACCCAAGTCTTCGTCAATCATGAAGGCGATTTGTTCCGCACCCGTTTGACTCATAGTCTTGAAGTTGCGCAAATTGCCCGTTCTGTTGCCCGTAATTTGTGTCTGAATGAGGATTTGGTGGAGGCAATCTCCTTGGCGCACGATCTTGGTCATACTCCATTTGGCCACGCTGGTCAGGATGCATTGAATGCGTGCATGAAGGACTACGGCGGTTTTGAACACAATATGCAAAGCCTGCGGATAGTCGATGTCTTAGAAGAGCGTTATGGCGCGTTCGATGGCCTGAATTTGATGTTTGAAACACGAGAAGGCATTTTGAAGCATTGTTCTCTTAATAATGCAAGAAAGTTAGGAGCAATCGGTCAGCGTTTTGTTGATAAAAAGCAAGCCTCATTAGAGGCGCAATTAGCCAATCTTGCTGATGAAGTTGCCTACAACAGTCATGATATCGACGATGGTTTGCGTTCTGGTTTATTGAGTTTGGAGCAATTAAAAGAAGTCGATTTTTATGCGCGTCATCATCATTTGGTAGAGCGGGTATTTCCAGGTTTAAGTGGTCGTCGTGTGATTTATGAAACATTACGCAGAATGATGGATGCTTTCATTGTCGACATGATTGCCACTTCACAAGCGCGTATTCTGCAGTCGCAGGTCAAAAATATTGATGATGTGCGCAATAGCACAGGACTGATAGTTTTGTCGGACGACATGCATACAGAAATGATGTTGTTAAAACGTTTTCTGCGTGAAAATTTGTACCTACATTATCAAGTCAACCGCATGACGAGTAAGGCGCGTCGGATTATTGCGGAATTGTTTGATATTTTTATGGCAGAACCGAGTTTGTTACCACCAGATTACCAGGTTCCAAAAACTGCTAAAGAAGACCAGGCGCGTAGAGTAGCGGATTATATCGCTGGCATGACGGATCGTTATGCTATGCGTGAGCATCGACGTTTGTTTGCTGTAGATGAGATTTAGACGGTTTTTGGGTGTCTATTGTAGAAAATAAAAAAGGGGCAGATTTTTCTGCCCCTTTTCAGATACAAGTTTAATGATTAATTAATGTAATTAACCCATCTCATTAGCGGAAAAATTGCTTGAATCAGCCATGTGTTTAATCGCTTCATGGTTATGATCCTGTAGTTTGGTTTTGTGCTTCATGACTTGACGATCAAGTTTGTCCATCAATCCATCAATAGCTGCATATAAATTTTCTGATGTACTTTCTGCGTACAACACTTTGCCACTGAGATTAAGGTTGATTTCAGCCTTATGGCGTTTTTCCTTCTCGCGCAAGTTGTCTACGCTCAAAATGACTCCAACATCAATTACTTGATCAAAATGTCGTTTGACGCGTTCCAATTTGTTTTGTACATATTCACGGATGGCTGGGGTTACATCAAGATGATGACCGCTGATGGTGAGGTTCATACACACTCCTAGTAATGATAATAATATTATTTGTTGCGAAACTCTTGTTGCTAAAAACCGTACCCTGATGCGATCCCAGTGTACCAGCAATTTTTTGTAAAACAAGGGGCTAAATTGACAACTTAGGCCCCCTACATTCGGAAGTGTTCACCCAAATACACACGACGCACGGACTCATTGGCAATGATGTCTTCTGGGTGGCCGCTGGCCAGCACTGCGCCTTGATTGATGATATACGCGCGATCACAAATCCCTAATGTTTCTCTGACGTTATGGTCGGTAATCAATATGCCGATGCCACGCTCTTTGAGGAAGCGCACAATCCGTTGGATTTCAATGACAGCAATAGGATCAACACCGGCAAAAGGTTCATCCAGCAAGATAAAGCGTGGATTGCTTGCTAGAGCGCGTGCAATTTCAACTCTACGGCGTTCTCCACCTGATAAAGATAATGCTTTGTTGTCGCGTAATTTTTCGATTTGTAATTCGAACAACAAGGCATTCAGTTTTTCATCAATGTTTGCTTTTGACAGAGGATGGCCATTTTCACGTTGTAACTCAAGTACGGCACGAATATTGTCTGCGACTGTTAATTTGCGAAAGACGGATGCTTCTTGTGGTAAGTACGATAAACCCAGGACGGCGCGGCGATGAATTGGTAAGCGGGAAATGTCGACGCCATCGACTTCGATATCTCCGGAATCAGATGGTATTAGGCCAACGATCATGTAAAACGAGGTGGTTTTGCCTGCTCCATTTGGTCCGAGTAAGCCGACGACCTCTCCACTTTGCACGTGTAACGACACATCGCTGACTGCTTGTCGTTTGCCATAGCTTTTTTGTAAGCCACGCACCGTCAAGGTACTGCTGCTCATATTGTGGGTCTTTCTATTTGTTTTTAAGGGTGTCGTTGCTTGATTCTGATGTGGTGGTACGTGGTTGAATCACGACTTTCACTCGACCCGCGTTGGGGCGACTTGCGCCATTTGAGGTATTGTTGACAGTGAAAAATTCAGTACGGCTGTCGTATGAAATGAATTCTCCCTCGACTTCGTCGGTGGTTTTGCGTCCCTCCAACCGTTTGAGTTTTGCTTTAGAGAAGAATTTTGCTAGTTCGACTTTGCCATCATATTCGATGCGTTCCGCCGCACCTTCAACCCACAAATCACCGTTGCCATCACGTTTTTGCCTGAAAGTAGCCAAGCTACCTGGTGCGGCGTATAAAGTGGCAAATTGATGACCTGCTGCGTCTTCGGTTAATACGACTTTTTCGGCTTTCATGATCAAAGTGCCGCGTGTGATGATTACATTGCCTAAAATGGTTTTGACTTTTTTGACATCGTCATACATCAATTGATCGGAAGCGATATTAGTGGGTTTATTGGCATCGGCTTGTTCAGCACGGACATTGCCGGATAAGACCATGGATAAAGTTATGGATAAAACGATAAGAAATACAGAAAAGAAAGTTCTTTGTTTCATGTAAGGTCTCTAAAAATTTTCTTAAATTTTTCTTAAAATCAGCGATTGGAAGCTGGCAATGTGCCGTGTACACCGTTCGTTAAATGTAATTCATGCGTCTTATTGTTGAGAGACATGCCGCCCGCAGTGACCACGGATTGTCCTATTGTGGCATCCACCTTTTGATTAGTTTGCATCATGTCTTGTTCGGGTAGTATTAGCAAATATTGCGTCTTTAAATCAAATTTCTTGTTCTTGCCATAAGCTGCGCGTTGCATTTGTACATTATCGATCAAGTGGATTTTTTTGCGATCTTGTTCGATTTTTGCTTGTTTGGCTGACACAATCATCGGAGCTTGATTGGGCGTTAAGCCTTGTACGATCGGGGCGATGATTTCATAGGAATCATCGACTGGATAATGAATTAATTTCCCTCCGGAAACGTTGTAGCGCACTTCTCCAGTTTTAGATAAGCGAATGAAATTGAATTTTTCTACGTAATAATCAGGCTTGCTGTGCGTTTGTCCCTGCACATCAGAGTTGTTTCTTTCCTGTATTGTTTGTAAGAGCCAAAAGCTGCCAAGCGCCAAGGCACCACTGGCTGCAACAAGCATACCAAGGCGTAGAAAATTGGCTGATTTTGCGTCACCCATTTAAATAAGGCGCCAGGGCCGCTTCATAATGACCTTGCGCTTCTAGGATGAAATCACTAATTTCACGGATTGCACCATGTCCACCGAGTGCTTGCGAGACGTAATGAACGCGGCGTTTGACCTCGATATGACCATTTTGCACACTGGCAGCAAAGCCAACGCGGGTCAAAATTGGTAAATCTATAATATCGTCGCCGACAAAGCCACAGACTTGGGCTTGTAGTTTGCTCGATTGTAATAATTGTTCAAACGCAGCATATTTATCATGTACGCCTTGATAGACATGATCAAATCCCAGATCGTGTGCACGGCGTGCAACCATGGCGGATGAGCGTGCGCTGATGATGGCGGTGCTAACGCCAAATTGTTGCAATAATTTAATGCCTTGTCCGTCCAGGGCATTGAACGTTTTAATGTATTCGCCATCCTGGGTGAAATGCAAGCTGCCATCTGTCATTACGCCATCGACATCAAAAATGAGCATGCGTACTTGCGCAGCGCGTGCGATGGCTTCCTTTGTGGCTGTATCGCGGAGCATCAAATCACCTTGGCACGTGTTAAATCATGAATATGCAATGCACCTACCAATTTACCTGTGTCATCAGTGACTAATAATTGATTGATGCGGAATTTTTCCATCAGTGCCACAGCATCGACTGCTAATTGATGTGGTCCGATACTGTGCGGATGTGGATGCATGACATCTGCAATGGATAAATGCGTGAAATCTTGCCCGCGTTCTATAGTGCGGCGTAAGTCACCATCTGTAAACACGCCAATAAGGTGAAAGTTGTTGTCCACGATGGCAGTCATTGCCATGCCTTTTTTGGTGATTTCCAACAAAGCTTGGGACAAAGAGGTATCTGCATGCACTGCAGGAATCGCGTTGCCATGGCGCATGACATCTTGTACGTAGGTGAGTAGACGACGACCCAGCGCGCCACCGGGATGCGAGCGGGCAAAATCTTCTTCACGAAAGCCACGTGCATCTAGTACTGCAACGGCTAGCGCATCACCCAATGCTAATGTTGCGGTGGTACTGGCTGTTGGTGCTAGGTTTAGTGGGCAAGCCTCTTGCGTTACGCTGACATTCAAATGAATGTCGGAAAGTTGTGCCAGGCTAGATGTATCACTACCTGTCATAGCGATGAGTTTGGCACCCATGCGTTTAACGATGGGCAAAATTGATATTAATTCGGCTGTTTCGCCGGAATTCGAAATCGCGATCAAGACGTCTTGTGCAGTAATCATGCCCAAATCACCATGTGCAGCTTCGGCTGGATGGACAAAAAATGCTGGGGTGCCGGTTGAGGCAAGGGTAGCGGCGACTTTGCGCGCAATGTGGCCGGATTTTCCCATTCCTGAGACAACAACTCGTCCTGTACAATTCAATAATAACAACACGGCTTGTGTGAATTCGTGGCCGTTATTGGTATGACTGGAAAGACGATTTTTTAGCGCGATAATGGCATCGGCTTCAATTTGCAAGGTGTCACAAGCGAGTTGCAGCGTACGTTGCGCACTGTGAACATCGAAAGTTTTCGACATGTTTTTTTCATCGGTTACACTAAGCCCGAAAGTATAAACGAATTACCCAAACAAGCATTGCCAATAAGCTTGCTAGCTTGCGAGTTTTAATAAAAACCTCCCCTAGTTTTACTGTTTTACGGTTTCCTTATTTACATTATTAAGTTGTGTATAAATTATGCATTCTGCCCTTGAACTGACGCTTCTTTTACTTGGCACTGCTGTTTTTGGTGTAGTTGCTTTTCGCATGCTGCATTTGCCACCCATGTTGGGTTATTTGGTTGTGGGGGTGTTGATTGGACCATATGGTTTAGGGTTGGCGGAAGACAACGCCACCATGCGGACTTTAGCTGAATTTGGCGTAGTCTTTTTAATGTTTTCGATTGGTTTAGAGTTTTCCCTACCCAAGCTATCTTCTATGCGACGCACGGTGTTTGGTTTGGGAATGGCACAGGTTTTATTCACCATCGTTATCACCATGTTGTTGGCATGTGCGGGGGCCTATTTGCTTCCTCAATACATCCATATTAGTTGGCAGGCATCGCTTGCCCTGGGTGGTGCTTTGGCGATGTCATCCACCGCGATTGTTTCAAAGTTGCTTTCTGAACGTTTGGAATTGGAAAGCCAACATGGTCGGCAAATTATCAGTATTTTGTTGTTCCAGGATTTAGCGGTCGTACCATTAATGATTTTGGTACCTGCGTTAGCTAAAAATCCAGAAAATTTGCTGAGTACTTTGATGTGGGCGGGTGCTAAGGCCATCATCATGTTGCTTTTACTGTTGTTTATCGGCCATAAATTGATGCGTAGCTGGTTTGATGTAGTGGTGAAGCGGCGCTCTCAAGAATTATTCATGTTGAATTTGTTGTTGATTACTTTAGGCGCAGCATGGATTACTGAGCGTGCTGGATTGTCGATGGCTTTAGGAGCTTTCATTGCTGGCATGTTAATTTCAGAGACGGAATACAAGAGTCAGGTCGAGGAGGACATCAAATCATTTCGTGATGTGCTACTAGGATTATTCTTTATTACGATAGGCATGTTATTGAATGTGCAATTGGTTATCCAGCATTGGTGGTTGGTGTTGTTGTTATTGGCTGGTCCGATATTGTTGAAATTTTGTGTGATCGCTGCACTGGCAAGATTTTTTGGCGCTTCTAGT
This sequence comes from uncultured Burkholderiaceae bacterium, assembly GCA_964498835.1. GTDB lineage: Bacteria > Pseudomonadota > Gammaproteobacteria > Burkholderiales > Burkholderiaceae_D > JAGKXB01. Next base: position 37,632 of record CAZCIX010000008.1, read on the forward strand.
GGCGTGAGCATGCGCACAGGTTTGGCATTGGCGCAGGCAGGTGAATTTGGATTTGTGTTGTTAAATCAGGCGGGTGGTTTGCAACTGATGAGCCCATTGCTCATGCAATTGATTTTGGCCTCCATGGTGCTGTCGATGTTGGTCGCACCTTTCATGATTGCGCATGCAGATGCAATCGTGATGAAATTTTTAGCGAATGAATGGATGACACAATCGTTGGCACTGACTCAAATTGCTAGTCGTACCATGACGCAGCAGCAGCACGTCATCATCGCTGGTTTTGGGCGTAGCGGGCAAAGTTTGGCCAAGTTGTTGGATGATGAAAAAATTCCCTACCATGCTTTAGATCTTGATCCTGAACGGGTGCAGGAAGCGCGCATAGCAGGAGCGAGCGTATCGTACGGTGATGCGGCTCGACGCGAAGCATTGGTTGCGGCAGGAATTCATCGTGCGGCAGTGTTGGTGGTGACGTATGCCAATACACCATCAGCGTTGAAAGTGTTAAGTTTTTGTCGAGAGTTGGTGCCTGATTTGCCAGTGATTGTGCGGAGTATGGATGATACTGATTTTGATCAGTTAGAAACGGCTGGTGCAACTGAGGTCGTCCCTGAAACCTTAGAGGGCAGTTTGATGCTGGCGTCGCATGCGTTAGTGATGCTGGGCGTGCCTTTGCGCCGAGTGGTGCATCGTGTGCAAGCTGCGCGTGATGAGCGTTATGCTTCGTTGCGCGCTTATTTTCATGGCGCCAGTGATGATGTAACCGAGGATGCTGAGTACGTATGCCCACGTTTGCATTCTGTTACTTTAGCTGATGGGGCTCGTGTGGTTGGCAAGGCATTATCAACATTGGATTTAGATGGATTGAAGGTGGAAGTAGCGACAGTAAGACGAGGAAACATGTCGTTGGTGGTTTCACCCAATACAGTTTTGGAAAGTGGTGATGTTGTTGTCTTACGTGGTAGCGCCGAGGCAGTGGCAAGAGCCGAAGGACAGTTGTGTTGATTAACCGAGGCAGATGACTTTGTTGCGGCCATTTTCTTTTGCCGCATAAAGTGCGTGATCAGCCTGCGCAATAATACGTTGTGCTGTGGCCTCGATGGTTTCTGGTCGATCAATATTGGTTAAAGTGGCGACCCCGATTGATACGGTCGCATTGATATTTTGTTTTAAACTAAGTTTGAATAACTGATGTGCAATGCTGGCTCTGATGCGTTCCGCCACTTTGATTGCATTGGTTAATTCTGCATCAATCAAGAGCACAACAAATTCTTCTCCGCCAAATCGCGCCAATGCATCGGACAAACGTAACTCTGCCCGAATGCGTCTGGCTACCTCACATAGCACGATGTCACCGCCTTGATGACCAACACGGTCGTTAATCTTTTTGAAATGATCAATGTCGATGTATAGGCAGGATATTGAGTAATGCTGACGACGAGCGCGGCTGATTTCTTCGTGTAATCTTTGTTCGATATAGCGTCGATTGCTGATGCCAGTTAATGGATCGGTTAGGCTGATTTGTTTTAGGCGTTCGTTGTTGATCCCATTTTCAAGACAAACAGCAATGATGGAGCCAAGACGCTCAATAAAATCAGTTGCGAGATTGACGCTAAAGCGTGATCTTTCAAGACTGCCTAGATTTAAACAGCCAATCAACTTGTTATGACGTAGCAAAGGAATAATCGCTACACTGGCAGGCTCCAACATTCTTTGAGGAAACATAAAGCAATGTTGTGAGTGACTGTATTGTCCCAAAATGGGCTGGTGCAACGAGTCGTGTAAAGGCCCGAGTTCTTCTTTTGTTTTAAAGAAAAACAAATTAGGAAATTTACTCAAATTGCCATGCTGATTAAGAAAAATATGCCGAATGCTATTCTCGGGATCCAATAAACACAACGTTACAATGTCCAACTCAGACGTTTCTGTCAGCGAAGAAAATAGATTGTCTATGAGCTCATTGAAACTATTGGCGCCAATAATCTGCAAATCAAACTCTTGATGACGTCGCATGATTTGCTGGTTACGATGTGCTTGGTCAAGCAGATCTTCCAATCTTTCACGCAAGATTTTATTTTCAGATATTAAATCTTTAGAGGATGTTGCATGCATTGGATCAAGTGGATCAAGTGCGCAAGGATTTAGATTGTTCTTGTTATGCATTATGAATCGACCGTAGTGATTATCAACTCAGCTTGAGGAGAAAAACATCTCAATGTTTTAATGCGACTGCGCAACAATGATGCGAATTATACATGAATCGAAAACGCATCATTCATATTATTGCAAATTTAATATTTTTCACATCTTTTTACATTTTCCATCACGCTGTAACCACCGTGCATGCTAGGTAATTTTGTGTAGCAATATGGTGTTGTTTGGGTGAGATTTTTTACTTGGGAACAGGTGTAAAAGACGGTTGTGTGGTGTCGCTACTATCGTTACTGCTGCTACTTTTACCAGGACAAAGAATTGGATTGTCGTTGGTGTTGTCTGGATTGGGCTTAACCGGCGTATTCTCAACCGAACATCCTATCGTTAGGCAATTGGGTGGCGTGTTTGTGTCGGGATCGGATGGCGTAGATGGATTGTTTGATGTGCTGTTGCTGGTGCCTGGTGAAGAAATGTTGCTGCCTTCGATGGCGTCGCTTTGCATTTGTAGAGTGACGTGCGTGACGACTGGGATGCGGCCAGCGTTGATTAAATGGGTGTGGAATGCATCGGTTCGGGAGTCGAGTTCTTTTAAGAATTTGCTGTAGATCATGCCCATTAAGGGGATTTTGGGTTGGTAGCCATGGGTGATGCGTAATTTGATGAGGTTGGCGTCCTGAATGTTTTGGCCGGAGTTGGATGGGATGTCGGCGGCGTTTTTGAAGGCCAGGCCGCTGTTGGGGATGGCGCGGGCGCCGTATTTTCTTTGTAAGACTGGGTCGTTCCAGTCGTCGAAGCTTTCTTTGGTGGGATTCAAGATTTGAATTTGGATGTTGCTGGCTTCATTGGTCGGGAAGGTGTCGGCTAGAACTTTGTCGTAGGCTTCTTTCAGCTCATCATCGTTACGCCCACCGCCGTAGAGTGGGATTAATGCTTTGAGATAAGCAGTTTGGATGGTATCAATTTTGGCATTACCCATGCTACCGGCGCGGGCCGCAATGAAGCTGGCGTAGTTGATCTGGTTTTTAGCAAAAAACAGCATGCTGTATTGCAAGGCGCCTAGGCCGATGGCTGTGATAATGGGGCCGACGATGGCGAATTCGAGCATGGTAGCGCCGCTTTGGTGCTTGTTGTTCTTGTTTAATTTGCTTTGTGTTTTTAATGAAGAGGCTGGTAAATGGAGATGACTGGCTAGGCAATCGCCAATTTGTAGTTGATATGCTTGGATGGCGCCGGTTGCTAGTTCTAGCGTATGCACAGTATTTTTGCCGCCTATGCTGAAATGCCATGGTTGCAAGTTGGCGACCAGTTTGGTGATCTTGCCTTGTTTATCCAAATACACCACGTCTATCGGATAGCGCATGAAACAGGTGTGCACACTGTTGCAATGTGTAATCAGCAGCGCTTGATCTGGCGCCAGGCTGGCTGTCAGCATCAAGCCTCTGAAGCGTTGCCAAAAGTTGCTGGCTTGCTGAACGTGTATGTGAAAAAGCGAAGTAGTCATGCGTTTATTTTTGTTTTTATTTTCAAAACCCCGATTTCATGAAATTCATGACGATGGGGAAAAACAAAACGATGAAGGTGCAAGGGAAGATGAAAGCGATGAGCGGTAATAGCATTTTGACCGGTGCTTCCATTGCTAATTTTTCTGCGCGTAAAAAACGTTCGGTGCGGCGTTGATCGGCTTGTACGCGTAGTACTGGCCCCAAATTCATTCCCATGCTTTCGACCTGGATCACGGCGGTGGTGAAATTGCTGATGCTGGGTTCGTTCAATCGTTCTGCCATATCGCGTAAAGCGGTTGCTCTGGCTTTGCCGGCGCGGATGTCGCGTAAGACGCGTTGGAATTCATCCCGCAATACGCCTTTGGGGCCTTTGGCCACGGCTTGATTCATGGCGCCTTGCATGTTCAAACCGGCTTCTACGCAGAGGGTGATGATGTCTAAATAGAAGGGGAGGGTTTTGAGCAGTTCACGCTTGCGCAGGGCGAGTCTGTCTTTGAGCCAAATGACTGGATATATCCAGCCGAATAAAGCGGCGAAGCTAATGATTTGCAGATACAAACTGGCGCTGAAGCCTTCTTTGTTTGGCATATTAGGTGTGGCGTTGTCGAAAGATGCCAACAGCAAAAAAAAGAACCCAGCAGTCAGCAAGGCGCAAAGCAAACGGCTGGCGACAAATTGTGCTGGGCTGATGCTGTAATCCAGACCGGTTTGACGTAGCTTGGTTTGCAGTGTGTTTTTTGTTTTTGCAGCTAGTAGTGGGTCAATGTAGTGACTGATCCATTGCATTGGCCACCATACCAGTCGAAATCCTAGCGGCGGTGGGTCTTTGTAGGCGCGGTTTTCCTGTGGAATATTGATGAATGATCGGCTGATTAACCAGGCGATTAAGGCTGCTGAACAACCGATTAGCACGAGTAGCAAGGTGATGATCGTGTTGGTGTTGAGGTGGGTTTTTAAGAGTTCGAACATGAATGTGTGTCGTAATATTTGTTTAGTATTGGTTATCGTCGTTCCCGCGAAACGATGGCAATACGAAAAAACTTAAAACCGTCGTCCCCGAGTGCTTTAGTCGGGGACCCAGTGGCTTTTAGCAGTGAACAACGAAAGACGCTGGACTCCCGCCTAAAGCCGCGGGAGCGACGTAGCGAGAGATACGTATTTAATTGCTCTTTCAACACTCTCTCAAACATCAATCGCAATAATCTTCCGAATCAAATACACCCCCATGATTTCCAGAAAGGCAATGACGATGAGCGTCAGCCAGCCGATGCGGCTGTGCCATAGCTGACTCATCGCTTCGGGTTCCATTTTGTTGAGAATCAACATCAACACCATGGGTAGCCCGCCGACGACCCAGGCTTGTAGTTTTCCTTGCGCAGTGAGGGCGCCGATTTTGCCTTCCATTTGCAAACGGCTGCGTATCGTATTGGCTGTACGTTCTAGTGTTTCTGCCAGGCCGCCGCCAGTTTCGCTGGCGATACGGATGGCGGAGACAACCAGCATTGTGGTTTGCGTCGGCATGCGGCGCGCTAGATTGTTCAGGCTTTGTTCTAGCATGACGCCCAACCGTTGCTCACGCAGCATCAAAGAAAACTCCTGCGCCAGCGGTGCTTGTGCTTCAGTGACGAGTTGCGACAGCGCGGAACTCAAACCCACGCCAGCCCGCAATCCACCTGCCAACATCATCAGCGCATCGGGCAATTGTTCTTCAAATTTACGCAAACGCCGTTTGCGCATGGACGCGTACAGCAAGCGCGGCAGAAGCGTCATGGCAAAGAAAATCACAATCGCAAACCAGGTGCTGCCAATCACAATCCACGCCACCATCGCACTTAAAGCCATGATGGCAAGATTGGCGATAAAGAGTTTTTTCGGATCAATAAAGAGGAAAAATTCCTGCACTTGAAATTTTGCCCGTTCGGTGAAATTGGCTCGATATTTGGTCATCGTCACAGTTCCCATGTCGATGGCAAACCAGGTCAGAATGCCGACCGACAGGGCGACGATGGTGGCGATTAGTGCGAGGATGGCATCGTGGCTCATGTGGCTTATTCCTGTGCCGCAACTTGCTTAAAAATATCCAAATTCAAATCATTACCCGCCATGCGTAATTCTTCATAAAAGCCCGGCACCATGTCGCAGCCGGTGAAAACGCCTTGGACTTTGCCGTTGGGGCCGGTGTAGCCTTGGTGGATGAAGCGAAACAGCTCTTGGATTTGGATTTTGCCGCTTTCCATGCCGGTGATTTCGGTAATCGATGTGACCATGCGGGTGCCGCAGGCGAAGCGGGTTTGTTGGACGATGATGTCGACGGCGCTGGCGATTTGTTCGCGGATGGCGGTCAGAGGTAATTCCATGCCGGCCATGAGCACCATAGTTTCCAGTCTCGATAAACCATCGCGTGGTGTGTTGGCGTGCAGGGTGGTGAGTGAACCTTCGTGGCCGGTGTTCATGGCTTGCAGCATGTCGAGTGCTTCCGCGCCGCGGCACTCGCCGATGACGATGCGGTCGGGGCGCATGCGCAGGGTGTTTTTGACCAGGTCACGGATATGGATGGCACCTTTGCCTTCGACGTTGGCGGGACGGGATTCTAGGCTGATTAAATGTTCGTGCGGGAGTTTCAGTTCGGCAGCATCTTCTACTGTAATGACGCGCTCGCCAGCTGGGATGAAGTTGGACAAGATGTTGAGCAAAGTGGTTTTGCCCGAGCCAGTGCCACCAGAAACGATGATGTTTTTGCGTCCCACGACACAGACTTCTAAAAATGTAGCCATGGCTGTATTGAGTGCACCAAATTGCACCAGATCTTGTGCGCTGAGTTTGCGTTTGGCAAATTTCCGTATCGTCAAACAAGCGCCTTTCAGGGCGAGTGGTGGGATGATGGCATTGACGCGTGATCCATCTTTTAAACGTGCATCGACCATGGGTGAGGATTCATCAATGCGCCGTCCTAGCGGTGCAACGATGCGTTCGATCACACCCATGACGGCGCGGTCACCGGTGAAGGTGAGGGCGTGGCGTTGTAGTCGACCAGCGCGTTCGACGTAAATTTCATCGTAACGATTGACCATGATTTCCGACACGCTGTCGTCGGCTAATAATTCTTCTAATGGGCCGAGTCCAATCGCTTCATTCAGCACTTGTGTGCGTAATAGAGTGCGATCCAACTCGGCTGGAATGTCATCGTTTTCTTCGTGCAGAATTTGCTTGATCAGGGTTTCTGTTTCATGTCGCAACTGGCTGTCGGACATGCTGTGTACGTCATGGCGACGCAAATCCATGGTTTGCAGCAATTTGGCGTGGATGCGTTTGCGCCATTCGAATTCTAATTTTTGGGAAGTGGATATGGTGGATATGCTGGAAATCAGAACAGCAACATCCATATTGTTGGCATGCAAGTTGGGATTGATATTTGGATGCAGATCGGTATCGGTACGTATAAACACATGCTGTGTTGGAGCAGGCATTTGCTTTAGGTGATCAGATTGATAGGTGGTCGGATTTTCCAATGGGGTCATCACTTGTACTTGTTGTGATGATGTATGGCGTGTTTCTGGATGGGATGAAAACGCCGTTGGCATCTCATGGGCAGCGTTGCCGTGATCCGAAACACGCAGTTTAAACGGGCCAATGCTGATCACGTCACTGTCTTTGAGAGGGCCATATTGATTATCGACGCGCTTACCGTTGATGTTGACGCCGCTGAACGTTCCCATGTCTTCTAGCAGAATGCCGGATGGTGTTTTGAACAGGCGTGCGTGTTCTTTCGATACGCGCCAGTGATCCAGCCGTATTTCGTTTTGTGCGCCTTTGCCGATGACGCAATCGTCGGGTGCTTGGATTTGTTTGATGACGCCGTCAGCGTGTTGTATTTCGATTTGTAGCATGGTGTTTTCCTAATACGGTTTCAGCCACTGACTGGCAATCCAGCCTTGCCCATCTCCCATTGCGATGTGGAACCAGGTGATGGCGTCGGCTTTTTGGGCTTCGATGTTGGTCAGGTACACAATGTCGCCGCGTTCCAGTCTTGTCAGGACGGTGCTTTGCAGACCGGGTTCGGCGCGTATGGCTAGACCCGCTGCTTGGACGCGCATGGCTTTTTTGCTGACGATTGCTTGGTTGCTTGGCGTGCTTGGTGGATTGCTTGACGCAATCACAGCAGGTGTAATGGGTGTTGATGCTGGTAACGATGCCGGTGCTTCCGGCAATGTTGTTGGCAATGCTGGTGCAGGCACAGCAGGTTTATTCGGCAAATTCAAATAAGGCTGCTTCCCCCAATCTTCTTGTAAACGTTTAGTCGCACGTTCAACGCGTTCGTTTAATCCTGATGATCGGCTATCGACCACCGTTGGTGTGACAAACACCACCAACTCCGTTTCATCATTCTGAAAACGTTGCGAGCGAAACAATGGTCCTAGGATAGGAAGCTCGCTGAAAAAAGGCAGCTTATCGATATTGGAACTGGTTTTGCGCGATAGCAATCCCGCCAAAACCAGGGTTTCACCGCTTTTGACATTGAATTCGGTATTAGTTTTGCGGGTCGATAAAGCTGGACCGGCAGTGGTGGAAATCGAGCTATCAATGCTGCTCACTTCGCTGTCGATGGTGGCGCGGATCACGCCATTTCTATCCACTTTTGGCACGATATCGAGTTTGATGCCGTAGGGTTTGAATAGCACGGTTGGGCCATTTAAGGTGGAAACGGTGTAGGGATATTCTCCGCCGGCCAGAAAAGTCGCTTTGGCGCCATTTCTGGCAGACAGTTGTGGTTCTGCCAGGATGCTGGCCTTGCCTTCTTGCGCTAATAAATTTAGCTGTGCATTCAAACCCATATTGATAGCAGAAAGCACACTCAATCCAGATGGAAGTGGGATGCCAGTTGTGCTTCCATCGGCATTGGTCACGGGCGTGGTTGCTGTGGCGACTTGCAAGCCATCCTGATTGCCACGGCGGATCGGACTCCAGATGCCGCCGATTGCTGCGCCTCCCGTGGCACTCCACTTCAGGCCCATTTCACGCAAGCCATTGATGGGAAATTCAACCACTTTCACATCCATGAGGATCATTTGTTCCCAACCCAGACGGTTGGTGAAGTTGACGATTTGTGGATAGCGTTTTGCTAGCTCATCGATTTTGGCGATGTCGATGTCGCTCAGATTGTCGCCTTCGACAATGACTTTGTCGCTAATGATGGAGGATTTGGCATTCGGAATCGTGGCGAGAAAACTTGTGATTTCTCGAGCGAAGCGTGTGGTGTCGCCTGGCACGATGTTGATTTTGACGCGTTGATAGCGGCCATCTTCGTTCCAGATAAACAGCGAGGAAGTACCAGCGGCATTCGCAAACAAGATGATTTCTTTGTTGTCGAGCGCGGCAGCGGTCATGATCTGGCCGTTGCCGACGGCGATGCGCCCTACGCCTGGCGCGGGGAAGACACGTGATTCGCCGACGAACATGTCGACTTCTGGGATTTGCTCGGCATCGTCTTGTTTTTTGATGGGTTGATAAGGTTGATGAGGCTGGTTTTGTAGCGTGGCAGCGTTTTTGGTTTTGGCTTTTGCTTTGACTTTAGGCCGCAGGATTTCTGCATAGCCGTTTTGCGGTGGTTTTTGCTCGTTGGTATCTTCGCTGGGTGCGCTATGCAGATTGGTGCAAATGAATACCAAGCCGATTGGGCAGAGTAGCTTTGCTATGTTTGCCATAATGGGATTTCCTCAGTTTGATATTGAATTGCTATGTGGCGCGGCGCGTGTTCCGTTCATGACGGGAATAGCATTGGATTCGCTCATGCTATCGTTTGTGATGTTGGAAGATGGCGCAGTTGTTTGACCCATCTTCAAACCCTCTGGTGGCAATTTGCTACCTCGTCCACCATATAAAACAGGGACTTGTTTTTCACCTTCAACCGTCAGTGTTTGACCATCTGTTTTGACGCCTAGCAAGTTGGCGACATCGGCGTTGTTATTGTTGTTGCTGGTGTGCTTGTCTTGTGGATTGCGCAGTAAGGCGGTGATTTTGCCTACATCGCGCGCCACGATGATGTTTTGTGCTTGCGCTGGCGTGGTGTTGAGTGTGACGGTGGAATATTGACGTCGCTCGCCGCTTTTTGGATCGTCGATAGAACGCTGGCCAGTGGCCATGACTTGCACGTTTTGTAGCAGGGAAAAGGTGATTTTCTTGCCCTTCCTATCCATGCTGACCATCAAGTCGATTTTATCTCCGGGTTCCAGCATGCCGGAAATTGAGTTGATTTCATCCACCGGCACCGTGATGGCGCGATAGCCTGCCGCGACATTGGTGGAAAAGCTCGGCGCTTTTTTGCTTTCAAGTAAGCCCCAAAGAATAAGTTCACCAGATTTCACTGGATAAGCCATGACACGACCGTTTAAGCGTTCAAAATCATTAGGGTTGATGGCGATCGAATGCGCATAATCCGTTGGAACAGGGCGTACAGCGACGTTTTCTTTTGAGACTTTTTCGCCCTTTTTTAAATCACGCTTGGCAACGATCAGATTGATTTGCTGTCCTTTGGCCCGTACCTGAATTGCTTCCATTTGGGTGGAAAGATAACTACGCGCCGCTAGCGCTGCCAATAATCCCATGCTTAAAGCGATAGCGAGCACGGCCCAGGTTTTGTTGAATTTGAGGTTTTTAAAGGAAGCGAAGTTCATGATTCATTCCGTCATTTTTTATTTGCTATTTAATTTGCTACTTAGTTAGGCAGCGACATCGCATAACTGATCTTTTGGTAAGCCGTTTGCAACCCTGTCAATAATTCATGCAACACACTGTTGTCATCTATCATGCCCACGCCTAAAACGAAGGCGAACACACCGCAGACAATCGCGTACTCCACCGAGGATTGCCCAATTTGATTGCTTTGCTTCATTGAGAGCGTTCCATTGAGGTAATCGTATTGAAGACAGTCGTGGTACGCCCTTGCTCATCTTGATGGATGGTTGCCACGGCTTCTTTTCCCTTACCTTTAAAAAACAGCAATGCTTGGTTATCGATAGCCGCAGTTTTTTTATTCGGCTTGCTTTCGCGTTCTAATAAAAAGCCATCTTCCGCCATCAAAAATTTAAGCCGCTCACGGTTCAAATTTGCGGAGTGAGTATTGATCACGACCCAATGTCGTGACAGCTTGTCGCCGTCTTGCGTCACCATTTGGCTAGCCAGGCGTGAACCAGATGGTAGGCGTGTTAGCCAGCGTTCTGTTTCAGCCTGCGTTTCTGATTGCTTGTCATGCGCTGCTTTCATATGCGTGACGGCGGCGACGCCGCGTGAGCCGGTGCCAGCGGCTTCGATTTGCACGCTTAAATAATGTTCGCCTTGCGCTTTGCCGATGATGTGTTGATTGCCTAATGTGTTCTCCACCAGATGTTGGCCAAAACTGTCGCGAAACCACACTAACAATTGCGCTGGTGGGGAAGAAGAGACAAAGCCCTGCAAGCGCATGGGCAAGCCATGAATGTTTATTTCGGGCCCAGTATCAAAACTGCGGACGTTTTTTGGTAAAGCAATCGTGGGCCAGTTTTCTGCCAAGGTGATTTGGGCGGCCAATCCACAACATATCGCCAAAATAATGAGAACAAGACGACGTAGCATGATCATTCCACTTTCTTTAGTCGATCTTGTGGTACCACATCACGCCAAAATTCGAGTTCACCTAGCTTGGGGCCATTCAAATTGCCGGGTAAATCGATCACATTTACTACCCCGTCAACCAGTGGGTTGATGGCAGATAAGAGATTGGCTGGGAAGACGATGCTGCTGTTTTTTACGTTGTTTTCCACCTGTTGTGGATTGCGTGCTTGCCATGGATCCAGAGCGATGCTGGTGCTGCGGCGCATGGAAAGATTGATTTGGTTGAATGGTTCATAAGCGAGCAATCCCGCCGGCAAGTTAGCCAGCTTGGTCGTTACGTTGGCGGTGTAGATACCATTCGCTGCTAGATTGAATTGATTGCTGAGTAAAAAAGGATTGCCATCAGACGCAGCATTAAACGCACCATTTTGCGTAGGATTTTGATCAAAACCGAAGCTGAGCGTGACGTCGTTATTCACGTTGTTGATTAACGCTTCGCTTTTGTAATTACGCCAAAACAAGTTTTGTTGTGTTGCAGAATTATCTGCTGCGTCATTGCTTTTGATGGCGGCATCGGTATTGGTGAAGAAGCGACGGCGCACTTCGTCAGCCAGCTGGCTTTCTGGTTTCCAGTTATTGATCGTGCTCGGATTGCGCGTGACGGCTTCAAACGCCACGTAGCGGCTGGCAATCTGGTTGGCGTGGCTGATGTCCTGATATTTGGCGATGAGTGGAATCAGCAAAAAAAGTGGAATCAGCGCCAGTGCCAGTACCAAAAATTCGGTCAGCGCCTGGCCTTTGCATGGTTGTCTTATTTGTTGCCTCATGGTGGATTGGCTCCCTGCAAACTTTGTCCTTTTTTGATGCTGGCATCGGATTGAATCAGGCGCACTTGCCAGTAAGGATTAAACAGGCTGCCGATTTCACGCCCTTTGCCCAAGGTTTGCCCGTAAACATTATTCTGCGCATCGCCTTCACGCTGGAAATACACTTCCGAGGTTGAAATTGCCACCAACTCAGACCCGCCAGCAGGTTGGGCGTGGTAGGTATTCAGACGCTCTGTGTTGCGGATAGCGGATCGGCCTTCCGAGGTCATGGTTTGGGATTTGTCGCGCCTTAACCGTACTGAAAATTGCAAGTGCGGATCATCTTGCTTGAGAACGTCTTCGGATAAATCGTAAAAATTGGGTAATCCGGAGTAATCCCATGATGTGGTGGATATCCCTTTCGTCAGTTCGCTGGCTGCAGGATTGACGGCGGGAGCAGAGTCGTAATGTTCTGAATTTGTATCGTCAACGTTATCTTTGGCTGTGGATTGCACACCCCAGCCGGCGGGGACTTCGGCAATGCCTTGGCACAATAAATCTTCCTTGTCTTTTGGTACCCAGCGTTTTTCCGACAGCGTGTCCATGGCTTTCCATTCGTCAAAGCCCAATAATTCAGTGCCACCGCGTCGGTCTAGCCAGTCCACACGTGGCAAAGCGGTTGGGCAATCTGACCATAAGGCAGGCAGTGACCAACTGCGCTTAGAGACAAAACCATCCTTATTCGCCGCTGTTTTAGCGGCTTCAGCAAAGCGGGAGCGATCGTTATCGCTATAGCGTTTGACGAAGTTTTCAAACACTTTGTCATTGGCATCGTTATCGGATGCTAGCGATTCAACAATCACGCTGCCATCGTTGAAGTAGTTGGCTTGCGCGACTTCATCCATGACGTCCTGACGTGCTTGTTTCAGTTCTTCATAAGCGACTTTCTGTGATTTCATTAATACGTCGCGGATGATGCTGTCTGATGCTTGGGCTGCATATTTCAATACACTTGGATTGTTTTCATCTGAGCCTGTTTCCGTATTGAATTTGATTGCGGTATCAGTGGCGCCAAATGCCAGAGCAGCCAGATAAGACGGATAAAACAGCGCGAATTTAGGATTGGCCGCCACGGTGCCAAACGTCGCCAGATTGCTCACATATTTGCCCCATGAAGACAGACTGACCAGTTGTGCAATGGCAACGGTGTTGGCCATCATGGCGCGATTGGTATAAGCCTCAAAATTGAGCGCACGGGCGTGCATCACACCAGCGCTATAGGCAACAGCATCGCTGGTGTTGACGAGTTTGACTTTTTCGCTGGATAGTTGACCGGTATTAAACAGAAAGAACAACGCAGCCAAACCACCGGTTAAAACGAAAATGCCATAAATCAAAGCTTGCCCAGCTTGTTTTTTTCTTTGTAGGCCGATATGAAAACTCATGCCTTGTTTTGGTCGTAATGCGTTGATCAATATGGATTTTTAGTTTTAGTGATTACCGCGCATTATCGTTTTTATAGTTATCCAAGCCTTTGGTTGTCGTGCCTTCCGTTTTTGCATTCGTTGCGGCATCTTGCGCATTTTGGATTGCCTCAGTCGCTGTTTGTCCGGCGATTTCTTTCGCAATCCCAGAAGTTTGGCTACGGATGGTTTTGCCAAAGAATTGATAAACCGCAATCGCTGCCACCCCAACCAGCGCCACGATAATGATGTATTCGGTCATGCCCTGACCAAGTGATGTTTTTTTAGATAGGTTTTTATTGGCGATGGTTTTTTTGCTTGATAAGAACATTTTTTCTCCTAAAAACGGTTATGCATCAGCTGCTTGCAGAGGTATGGCAAATACCGATTATTTTGGTGTGTTGATAATCTTTCATAGCGCAGCGTATTAGAAAAATAGCGCTGCTGTATTGTTATTCCACAAACTTACTTCATTAGATTGCTTTAAATTTTGCAAAAATATGCAATAAATTTGCGTATTACGCAAACTATACACCATTCCGTACCCAGTTCCATTTCTTAGATCAGTGGGAGAGGTAGAGGGTGAGGGGCAGTTGATTGCGCACTCGTTCCTACGCAGGAGATAACTAAAATAGGTGTGCTAATGCTTTCTACGCACCAATACGCTCATGATTATGACGAATACACACAACATCACCACCACGCCATCCCCCATCCGCGTATACAGAGTTTCTCCACTAGTCGCCTGAACATTGCCACGCAAAATATTTTCTTGATCGGCCGCCAGTTGTTGCACCACATTCCCGCGTGCATCGATATGCGCCGTGATGCCAGCATTGCCGACTCTCAAGATCGGACGCCCCACTTCCAGCGCGCGCATGCGGGCTATTTGTAGTGCTTGTTCGATCGCCAGGCTGCCTTCAAACCAGGCCAGGTTGCCGGGGTTGAGTAATAAGTTGGCGTTTTCAGCCCGACGCCTGGCTTCGCTGCCTAATCCATCTTCATGGCAAATCAGGCTGCCAATTTGCCATGTCGTGCCATGTTTATGGATGACAAACGGCGGCTGCGTTTCCTGCCCGGCACTCATATCTTTAAGCGGAATGTGCAGTAAGTCAGTAAACCAACCAAATCCCACCGGGCTGTATTCACCAAACGGCATCAAGCGCACTTTGTTGTATTGCGGCATGGCAAAACTATTCGGCGTGATGTGCACAATGCTGTTGTAGCCATCCGAATTGGCTGCTGTGGTGGCAATGCCTAAAAACACATGGCTACTGGTACGTTGGCTGAATTGCTGCATGTTGGCTAACGTCTCGTTGGGCAAGTCGTTGAAAAAAGTGGTGAATACCGTTTCAGGCGTGACGATCAAATCGGCGGGCGCTTGTGTGATCAGGTCGGTCACATGTTGCGCTTGCTGCTTGGCATACAAAGGATCAAATTTACGTCCCTGCGCGACATTGGTTTGAATCAGGCGATAGTGCAAGGGTTGCCCTAGCGCGTGTACCCATTCCACTTTTTGCAGCATCCAGCCGGTTAGCGTAAGGACGAGCATCAGCATGCTGATTCGTATTGCAGTACGCATTGAAGTTATTGCAGTTATTTTAGTCACCAATAACGTCAAACAATGCGCAAGACAAAATCCTACAAAACTCACGCCATACAACCCTGCAACGGGTGCGTATCCGGCCAAGCAAGTGTCGATCAAGCTATAACCCAACGACAGTGAAGTAAAACCATTAAACAACAAGCTGCGCGCCCATTCTCCCAAGGTTAACAAAGCCGCCAGCAAGACGGCGTGATGGATGCGGATGGAGGTGCTGTTTTGATGTTTGGTCACATATTTGTATAACGCGCATGGTAGGGCGGTGAAGGTCGCCAGATAGAGTAAATAAAACAGCGTGCTAGCAGCGGCCATGCCGATTGCCATGCCAGTTTTGCTATGCAATGCGGTGTACATCCAACCGTGTCCGGTTAGATGCAATCCCAAGCCAAACGCCCATCCTATTAATGCGGCATCGATTGTTTTAGTCGTGCGACAAAGCAAGTAGAACAAGGCTGCATAGCAAATCAGTGGTAGTGACCACCAGCCAAAAGGTGCCCAGCCTATTGTGGACGCTGCACCTAATGCGCCTAAGAGGAGGGTTGTTGTAATACAAGCTGGTTGGGTGAGTTTCATATAGAAAAATGCTTGTTTTTTAGTCAGGCGGAAAACGCAATTGGGAAAAATTGCGTCCGTTCAGGATTGCGTTTCGTTCAATTTCTGCCGCTGATGCAATCCATCCTTTTTGTTCCAGAAAAAGTAGAAAAGCGCGTGTACTGATTTTGCGGCAATGATCGGGTAGCAAAAAACTTGCTCGCGCAATTTTGTGGTCTTCAAATAAAAAGACACTTGCAGGCGGTGAATTCATTAATGCCAAATCATTCATGGCTTCTTGTATTGCGAATTCACCAAGATTGGATTTTTTGGTAGTTGTAGTTGGGCTAGATTGAGTTTGCAAAAAGTGCTGGCAGGTTTTGGTTGGGACTATGTGTAATTTGTTTGTGTCGACCCAATGAGCAATCAATTGACTGGTTGGCGTCTGGTTGCGAGTGACTTCGTGCAGCACCATATCGACGATCTGGACTGACCAGCCGGGTTTAAAAAGCAAAGGCAAAGCCTGCGCATAAGCCAGCGTAATCAGTGGGCCTGCGTCAGGCAGCAGCAAAATGGGAGATGTGTCTTTCACGATGTTAGGACGCTAAGGCATGCAGATCGTTGACCATCTCTTGCGTGCTGGATTCCGGCAAACGTGGCATGGGTAAATGTGCTTGTGCCATCAATAGAAATAAATCCTCAGCACTATCGATGCCCATGGCTTTCATGGCTGCATGGTCATCAATACGGCCTAAAGAAAAATCCAGCAGGGTTTTGAAATTCTGATTGTTTGACTTCTCTGCGGCTTCGAATGTTTCAACCAGATACCGTAATTCCGCATTGAAAATGGCATTGATGGAAGTGTCCGATTTAGCTGCAATGATTTTGGCGCGCTTAAGCAATGTGCGGTCTACTGCGCTGGTGAAATTGACTGTTGTTGTCATGATGGGTTTTCCATGTAATTGTTATTTGTGAAATACACGTAAATAAGTGTAGCACTTAATTGTGTGTGATTTGTGGGGTGCAATGCGCTTCGCTTATTGACACTCTACTTAACAGAAGAATGATCTGCATCAAGTGCTCATCCGCTGCTTTTTATACCCTATGGCCTACGTTTGCTCGTATTAAATTATTTATCAATTATTTATTCTTTTACTTTATTAAATTGTATTTAGAATAAAATATTGTGATAAATTTTTCTTATTATGCAAATTTATAAATTAAAAAAATAAAAATTAAAAATAATGAATAAGCCTAAAAGTACGCCTAGAAAAGAAATGGAATATCCCAGATGAAAGTGGTGCGCGTATTGTTTTTGATCACCTTTGGTGCATTTTTGTCGGCTTGTAGTTTGTTTATGCCGCAAGAAGAGGTGTGCGTGGCGCGTCGTGTCAGTGCGGATTACATCATGACGGGGACGGTCGAGAACATTCGCGCTTATTTGTATGGCAATCGCACGGTTTTGGAGTTGGATACGTCGTCTTCGCCTTCGTTGTTTGTGACGGATGAAATGGGTGCGTTTGTCGCTTATGAAAAAATAGGTCAGCTATATCGTCTTGCGCGTCGTTTGGATAGTTTCAATGTGCGTGTTAATCATCAGTTGGCGCGTTTTGTGGCAACCACGCCGTTGATGAGCGTAGCGGCGC
This sequence comes from uncultured Burkholderiaceae bacterium, assembly GCA_964498835.1. Classification (GTDB taxonomy): domain Bacteria; phylum Pseudomonadota; class Gammaproteobacteria; order Burkholderiales; family Burkholderiaceae_D; genus JAGKXB01. The sequence continues at coordinate 54,921 of CAZCIX010000008.1, forward strand.
CAGCTAAAACGGTGGTTGAGTCAGCGAAACCAGTTGTTGCGGTAGTGGCTGCTACTAAACCTGTTCCTGTTGTTGTCAAGCCGGTTGTCACCAAGCCATCTGACAACGATGCTCTTGTGATTGCGCAATTGCTGGCTTTGTCAGAAAAGCAGCTGCAAACCATGCGTCAGACTAGTGCAATCATTATTAAAAAGAGTCATCAACCTCAATCTAAGGGTAAAAAATCAAACTCAAACACCCTCAATGCGCGTATCGACAAAATGGAAGCGCGTTTTTTGAGTGCCTCCTCTGCCAACATACAAGTTCATTTCTCACCAGCCAGTGCACTTTTCAAACCCAATCCAGAAGTTAGCAAAGTCCTGCTGGCCTCAGCGCGAATTGCCCAACATATCACGGTGCGTGGTTATGCCGATGTTTCTGTCGCTGGCCGAGCCAATGCAAAACTTTCCCTAAGTCGCGCATTGGCAGTACGTACATTTTTAATGAGCCAGGGCATTCCATCCGAAAAAATCAAAGTCTTTGCACAAGTGGACGGCGAGGGCGCTGTTTCTAACTTGACGCAAGAAGGCAAGGCGTTCAATCGTCGAGTGGAAATTGAATTGGTCCATCCATTGATTGCTGAGTTGAAGTCAAAAAACAAGTTAAGTAACAAAGGAATGAAGTTGCCAAAAGATATTAAGAAATAAACAAAAATAATACTTTTTTATCACCAATCAAAAGAGGATGGGAGCGATGTTGGCTCAAGAAAAATTAATAAAATTAATGTTTATTTGTCGTGGCAAAGCATGGATAGCGATCAGCATGTTTTGTGTTGGTTTTGTGCAAACTGGTTTTGCGCAAGATTGGCATGGGCAGCAAGTTGAGCAGAGTGCTGCTTCAATCAATACCCCATCACGCATTCCCTTACATCAGGCATTGGAGTTGTATTTTCCGGCGAATTACCAATTCAACAGTGATGGTGTGGATCTGAGTACGGACATTTTGTATGACGCTTCATTGCCTTGGATGGAGGCATTTAACAAAGGCTTGGCCAGCGCCGGTTTAGAAATGCAAACCAACTTGTTCAAGCGGATAGTCGTTATTAAAAAGAGCAAAGCAGGCGTTGGTAATACAGTCAGTGCAGTGAATGCAGTCAGTAAAGTTAATGCCTCAAATACGGTAAATGTCAACACAACCAATACAACCAATACAAC
>CAZCIX010000009.1:0-19014 GCA_964498835.1 uncultured Burkholderiaceae bacterium
GATTGCAGAAGAACGTCATCGCCTGGCACAGGCGTCGTTAGCATTAGCCAAACAAGCCAGCAATGTGGCTACGAAACGCGTGACAGCCGGCAAGATATCACCGGTTGAAGCCACAAAAGCCAATATTGCTGAAGCCAATGCGCGGCTGGAATTAGCGCAAGCGGCGAACACCTTGACTCAATCCAAAAGGCAACTTGCAGCGACGTGGGGCAGTCAAACGCCGTCTTTTCAACTGTCTGAGATGAAGATGAATACGCTGCCTGATTTGCCCAAGCTGGATGAATTAATGCAGCGTTTAAAACAATCTCCCCTGCTGATGCAAGCAAGTCTGGAAGTCTCGCGGCGGGAAGCTTTGCAGCAAGTGGAACGTAGCCGGCAGATTGGTGATCTGACCGTCAACCTGGGCACCAAACGTGATCGAGAAGCGAATCGCAATCAACTGATTGTTGGCCTCGCTATCCCCCTTCCGCTATTTGATCGGAACCAGGGCAATGTGCAGCAAGCCATGCATCACACCGACAAAGCGCGGAGCGAATTGGCGGCGATAGAAATCCAACTCCAAACCGATCTGATCCAAGCGCACGAACGCTTGACGACTTTGCACAACGAAACAGCAGTATTGCTGCAAGAAATATTGCCTAACGCACAAAGCGCTTATCAGGCTGCGGTGACAGGTTTTGAGTTGGGAAAATTCAACTTCCTAGATTTGCTAGATGCCCAGCGCACGCTGTTTCAAACCAAAACCCATTACCTGAATACATTGTCAGAAACGCACCGCGCGGCGGCTGATATCGCTCGTCTTGTTGGCACTGACGCCTTTACCCATTAGGAAATGATGATGAATACCATAGACACAAAACATACAGAACATAAAGAAAAGAAAAAACGTTTGACCACGCGCCTCATTCTCACCCTCATTCTTGTCATAGGCATGATTTTGGGTGGGGTGATTTTGAAGTCGAACAAACCGAAACCTGCCAATGACCATGGACATGATGCCAAGGAAAATATCAGCTCAAAACAGCCAGTCACCCAGACTAATGAACATCATGAGGCGCATGATGATCATGGACATGAAGATAAACTTCATGCTCCTCCTCGTCTTTATCCAACAGAAAAAATCTCCCTGTCCGATGCGCAAATCAAAGCCGCTGGCATCAGTATTCAAACAGCTGGCCCAGCTCGCATCAAAAACAGTGTGCAATTAGCGGGAGAAATCCGCTTCAACGAAGACCGCACCGCGCACGTAGTGCCGCGCTTATCCGGTGTGGTGCAAAACGTGTTGGTCAATCTAGGGCAACAGGTCAAAAAAGGCCAAGTGCTGGCCGTGATCAGTAGCACGCAACTTTCTGAGCAACGTAGCGAATTGCTGGCGGCGCAAAAACGACTGGCCTTAGCCAAAACCAACTACGAACGGGAACAAAAACTGTGGCAGGAAAAAGTCTCTGCGGAACAGGATTACTTACAAGCAAAACAAGCATTACAGGAAGCCGAAATTGCCAAGCAAAACGCCAGCCAAAAACTGGCTGCCATAGGTGCAACAGCAGCGGCATCTGGCGCGTTAAATCGCTTCGAGTTGCGTGCACCGTTCAACGGCATGATTGTTGAAAAACATATCGCACTAGGTGAATCGATCAAGGAGGATACGCAGATTTTCACGCTCTCCGACCTGTCTACCGTCTGGGCTGAAATCACCGTTCCTGCAAAGGATTTAAACACCGTCCGCGTTGGTGAAAAAGCGGAGATTAACGCTATCTCGTTTAACTCCAGCACCACAGGCACCGTGTCCTATGTCGGCGCTTTGCTAGGCGAACAAACCCGCGCCGCCAAAGCACGCATCACGCTCGCCAATCCGCACATGGCTTGGCGACCCGGCTTGTTCGTCAATGTGAGCTTGATGTCGAATGAAAGCAAAACGCCAATCGCCGTGATAGCCGACGCCGTGCACAGCGTCAATGACAAACCGACCGTGTTTATCAAAGTTTCTGGTGGATTTATGCCGCAAACCGTCGCGACTGGTCGCAGTGATGGCAAATGGGTAGAAATCGTTCAAGGCCTGACGCCCAACACTCCGTATGCCGCTGCCAATAGCTTTGTGCTCAAAGCTGATCTCGGCAAAGGTAGCGCGGAACATGCGCATTAAAAATAAGGAAAACACATGTTTGAACAACTAATAAAATACACCATCGCACACCGCTGGCTAGTTTTACTGGTGGTCTTCTGCATGGCAGTGCTGGGCGTATTCAGCTACCAAAAACTGCCAATCGATGCAGTACCAGACATCACCAACGTGCAAGTGCAAATCAACACCGCTGCACCCGGTTCATCTCCATTAGAAACCGAGCAGCGCATTACATTTCCGATTGAAACCGTGATGGCTGGTTTGCCGTATCTGGAGCAAACACGCTCTTTATCCCGTTACGGCCTATCGCAAGTGACGGTACTTTTTAAAGACGGCACCGATATTTACTTCGCCCGAGAACTCGTCAATCAGCGTATTCAGGAAGCCAAGGAGCGTTTACCCGCTGGCGTCACACCGACACTTGGGCCGATTTCGACTGGTTTGGGTGAAATCTATATGTGGACAGTCGAGGCCAGAGAAGGTGCCAAGAAAGCTGATGGTTCCCCTTACACACCAACAGATTTACGAGAAATCCAGGACTGGATCATCAAACCGCAATTGCGCAACGTGCCGGGCGTGACGGACATCAACACCATAGGCGGTTTCGCAAAAGAATACCAAGTCGCGCCCATCCCAGAAAAACTCACCTCCTACGGCTTGACGCTGAAAGATATCGTACAGGCGCTGGAACGCAACAACAGCAACGCTGGTGCTGGTTATATCGAAAAAAATGGCGAACAGTACTTAGTACGCGTACCAGGCCAAGTAGGAAACATGGAAGACATCCGCAACATCGTTCTGAACAATATCCAAGGAGTGTCGATTCGCATCCGCGACGTGGCAAATGTGGAAATTGGTCGGGAGCTACGCACTGGAGCCGCGACGGAAAATGGGCGTGAAGTGGTATTGGGTACGGTGTTTATGTTAATCGGCCAAAACAGCCGCACCGTGTCACAAGCCGTCGATCAAAAAATACTGGACATCAATCGCACCTTACCAACTGGCGTGCAAGCCATCACCGTCTACAACCGCACGAATTTGGTCGACAAAGCGATTGCAACTGTGAAGAAAAATCTGCTGGAAGGTGCGATGTTGGTGATTGCAATTTTGTTCCTATTTTTGGGCAATATACGGGCAGCGATCATCACCGCGCTGGTGATTCCCTTATCGATGTTATTCACTTTCACTGGTATGGTAGCGTACAAAGTCAGCGCAAATTTGATGAGTCTGGGTGCACTGGATTTTGGCATCATCATCGACGGCGCCGTAGTGATCGTCGAAAACTGCATCCGCCGCCTGGCACATGCGCAAGCCCATTATGGCCGACCACTGACACGCAATGAGCGCTTCCACGAAGTATTCACCGCTTCCAAAGAGGCACGGCGCCCTCTTCTATTTGGGCAATTAATTATCATGGTTGTGTATCTACCAATTTTCACCCTGACTGGTGTTGAAGGAAAAATGTTCCACCCCATGGCGTTCACCGTCGTCACTGCCCTGCTCGGTGCTCTGATTTTATCGGTGACATTCATCCCCGCGGCAGTTGCGCTTTTCATCGGTGACAAAGTGGTGGAAAAGGAAAATCGCCTGATGCAATTTTCCAAACAACTCTATGCACCCATTCTGGACAAAGCGATGGACAACAAATCCATCGTATTGACGCTGGCCGGTGTATTAGTCGTCTTGTCTGGCTTACTCGCCATGCGTTTGGGAAGTGAATTTGTGCCTAATCTGAACGAAGGCGATATCGCACTACACGCCTTGCGCATTCCTGGCACCAGCGTAACGCAAGCGGTGCAAATGCAAAAAGAACTAGAACAAGTCATCAAACAATTCCCGGAAGTCGAGCGCGTTTTCTCCAAAATAGGCACCTCTGAAATCGCTTCCGATCCGATGCCACCGAACGTGGCAGACAATTTTGTGATGCTGAAACCAGAATCCGAATGGCCCAAGCCCAAACGCTCACGGGACGAACTCATCGCCGCCTTGCAAGCGGCGGTGAAAAAAGTTCCAGGCAGCAACTACGAATTCACCCAACCAATTCAAATGCGGTTTAACGAATTGATTTCTGGCGTGCGTAGCGATGTAGCGGTCAAGATTTTTGGCGACGACATGGCGGTGTTGAACGATACAGCTAGCAAAGTTTCCGACGTATTAACACGCATTGCTGGCTCGGCAGAAGTCAAGATCGAACAAACCACCGGCTTGTCGATGCTCTCGGTACAAATCGACCGCGACAAAGCGGCACGTTATGGCATCAATGTCGCCGATATCCAGGAAACAATCACCATAGCCATTGGTGGCCAAGAAGCCGGCACGCTATTTGAAGGGGACCGCCGCTTCGATATTCTGGTGCGCTTGCCAGAATCGCTACGTAATGATTTGGAAGCTATCAAACGCCTACCTATTTCTTTGCCACATACGCAAAAAAATAGCGAGCGGGCAAATTATATTCCACTAGCCGAAGTCGCCAAGCTGGAGTTCGCGCCCGGCCCCAATCAAGTCAGTCGTGAAAATGGCAAACGCCGCATCGTTGTCAGCGCCAATGTACGCGGTCGCGATATCGGTTCTTTCGTCGCCGAAGCACAACAAGCGATTGGTCAGCAAGTCAAGATTCCCGCTGGCTATTGGAGCATCTGGGGCGGACAATTTGAACAATTGCAATCCGCAACGCAACGCTTACAAATTGTAGTGCCCATCGCCTTACTGCTGGTTTTCACCTTGCTATTTGTGATGTTCAACAATGCCAAAGATGGATTACTAGTCTTCACCGGCATCCCTTTCGCATTAACTGGCGGCATCCTGGCCCTGTGGCTGCGCGATATTCCCATGTCCATCTCAGCCGCAGTAGGATTCATCGCCCTATTCGGCGTGGCAGTATTGAACGGTTTGGTGATGATTTCCTTCATCCACAGCCTACGCGAACAAGGCCACAAGCTAGACGATGCCATCCGGGAAGGCGCCCTGACCCGCCTACGCCCAGTACTCATGACAGCGTTAGTCGCTTCTCTGGGCTTTATCCCAATGGCCATCGCCATAGGCACAGGTGCCGAAGTCCAACGCCCACTCGCCACCGTCGTCATCGGAGGCATTTTGTCATCGACTATGCTGACTCTGCTGGTACTACCGGTGCTTTATCGCCTGGTCCATGTCGTTAGAATTCAGAAATAGCGACATGCTATTTGGATATGTCGCTGGCAACGACATATCCAAACAGAAAATGCTGAATGACGGTTGCGTCTGCAAATGCAATATGACTACGGAAGTTAAACCTGTAGTACGTAATCCACATGCCGATGGGACGTAAATTACATATTCTTTGGTGGGTTGTGCGTGGCTCGAACACGCGACCTACGGATTAAGAGTCCGCTGCTCTACCAACTGAGCTAACAACCCAAAGCGGGGGCGAATTATAACAATAAATCGTTATAAATTGCTGCAGAAAATGTAGTCTTTCCTAACCATTTTTAACCCTTTTCTAAACCACGTACCCATGATTTAGCGGGCAACCTACAGGCTGCTGTGATGCTGGCCGCGCGTGTATAAAGCGCAGAGTAATCTAAATCAGGTTTGGTTTTAAAAGCAATAGCAACCACATTGCCATCATGCACTTTTGGTAAGCAAAGAACCGTAGCAAACGCAAAACGCATCGCTTTCAGGTTTTTTTGATAACTCGGATGATCACCAAACAAATTGACCGTCATGATGCCATGCTGAGCAAGCGTTGCTGCACATGCGGCGTAAAACTCAGCGGTGTCCAATACTGGACCGCGCGCGGTGGCATCGTATAAATCAGTTTGTAATATATCGACGGTTTCACGATTGCCCGGATTCATTACAAAATCCATGGCATCCATTTCCAATACCGATAAACGCTCGTCATTGGCTGGCAATTTAAACATCGACTCACAGACAGCAATAACCGCAGGATTTAGTTCCACTGCCGTCACGCGCGTCGTGGGAAATTGTCGATAACAAAACTTGGTTAAAGCTGCACTACCCAAACCAAGCTGCACGATGTGCTGCACATCCCGCTGGCTATACGGATCATGAAACAACATCCACGCCATCATTTGCTGTGCGTATTCCAACTCTAGCCAATCTGGCTTGCGCAAACGCATGGCGCCTTGCACCCATTCTGTACCGAAATGCAAAAAACGTACACCATCCAGCTCCGACAAAGTGACCGGAGAAAATTTAGGCTTACGGATGTTTGTTTTATATGAAGAGTCCGGTTGCGACTGCGCGCACCCACTATGGGCAACGCGCTGGGACTCTTCTTTTTCTATGGATTTGCGTTTAATCAGCAACTTAATTCAATCTAAATGCAATTTTAATCTCTAACGTATCGTGATGATCTTCTGGACGGAGTACTGACGACAGAACCAGTATAGTCTGCCACAGGGGTCACCGAAACACGTACTTTTATACGATCACCAGGTTCATCAGGCATCACACTAGTATAGGTGCGACCACGATACTCGTAAGTCACAGCATAACCATTACGACGTGTTTCCCATTGATCAATCGTACGACACTGACGTACTGGTTGCTCGCCAATTGTAGTGCCACTACCATCATTTTCTAGACGATCACCGACTACTGCACCAGCAATCGCACCTGCCGCAGTCGCAGCAGTACGACCATTTCCACCACCAATTTGATTACCCAACAGTGCACCAGCCACACCACCTAAAATCGAGCCTCCGACACCCCTACCTTGTGAGCGCTCTACTGGTACATATTCAGTTTTACATTCTTGACGTGGACGATTCACTTGTTCAACCTGAGGACTAACGCGTGTGACATTTGCAAAATCTTCGAATTCAGCAGCGTACGCAAGCGGCAATGCACTGGTAAAAAGAAAAACACCTATCAATTTAGTTTGTATCTTCATCATGACCTCTCAATATTCACGGTAATTCCCAGTTTTAAAGGCAAAAGCATAATGTAATTATGTACTACCAGTCGTAAAACATAAGCACCCCTTATGGCAACAAATTGTAACAGCAGTTCTGTCTAGTGTCTTTCCATGAGAAAGTTGCTGAAAATCACTTTATTTCCACCAAGAAACAATATACAATTTTCAGCTACCCATACTGAGTTAGAGCAAGCATCAAGACCATCAGAATTATCCAAGCTACTCACACTATTACCCACCAATCATTAGAACAATCAACAGGTCAAATTAACGAGGAAGAAATGAGTTTTTTTGAAACCGTGCCGCCTAATGTGGTGCAATCTATACGCGCATATCGCACGATTGATTTGCAAGCTGAAGCTACTCGTCTGGGACAACACTTCTTGTATGCACGTTTCTTGGATGCAACCACAAAACAAGAAGTATTAGATACGATTGTTAAATCTTTTTATCTATCAAATTACGCTAGCAAAAGCTGTTCTGCATTAGAAGAATGCTTAACCACTTTAATGCATAAATCAGGACCACAAATCGGTTTTTTAATTGTCTTAGAACAACTACCTTACACACCAAAATTCGATAAAGATGCACGAGAAACGCTCTTAGATGTCTTTCGAGATGCTGCCGAATTTTGGGGCAATAAAAAAATTCCATTCCGAGTATTTTATTCATCGCAATAAAACAAAGTATGAACAACGCATAAATAACTTATAAGTACTTATCGATAAGTATTTTTCCACTCCCGCAAAGCCACAAAGCTTGCAACCGGATCCGATTCCAAAATATCCAAACGCCCTATCTCTTTTAAACGATGCATGATTGTAGCTTTTGCATGCCGCAAAAATGGATTCGTTGCTTTTTCTAAACCAATCGTTGACGGTATGGTGGGTTGGCCTTGAATACGCTTGTTTTTTTCTTCCTGAATTCTTATGTCTAACCTAGTATTTTCTGGTTCAACCAGATGTGCAAATTGCAAATTATTCAAGGTATATTCATGCGCGCAATACACCAACGTTTCATCCGGTAAAGCGGCAAGCTTATTCAAAGAATTTGTCATTTCCACTGAAAAACCTGGAAACAAATAGCCACATCCACCAGCAAATAAAGCATCGCCACAAAACAACCAACGCTGCTCAGGAGAAAAATAAGCAATATGTTCTGGCGTATGACCAGGCACATCCAAAACGGAAAAACTTAAAGACAGCTCAGGAATATTAACTTTATCACCTTCCATCAATCGATAATTGATGCACGTAATCGCTTCATAATAGGGGCCAAACACAGGAACTCTAAAACGTTGCAGCAAATCCACCACCCCGCCAATGTGGTCAGCATGCCGATGTGTCAGTAAAATAGCCCGCAATACCAGCTTATTTGCCATCAACACCGCCAAAACAGGCGCTGCGTCGCCAGGATCCACCACGACAGCATGGATGCCATCATGAATCAACCACAAATAATTGTTTTCAAACGCTGGAATGGGTAATACGGTCAATAATTTAGTCAATGATTTAGTCAAATTCGTTCCATTAATCAATAAAAAACATGCAAAATCCCACACTCGAAAAATCTATTATAGCTTTAGCTCCCTGGCTGGAAACACCCGCCGGCAGCTACGTAAAGGAGTGGGAACAAGCACGGCTGGATAAGTTGACGGCGGATATTTTTGGATTTCATGCCATGCAAATCGGTTTGCCACAAATTCAAGGATTGCGCGCTAATCGCATGCCAAATCAATGGTTAAGCAACACATCTTTGTCACCACAACAACCAAATAACCCAGCGGTTGCTGTTACCCACGATTTAAGCGACTTACCCTTTGCGTCGCAAAGTCTGGATCTGGTCGTGCTATTACACGCACTGGAATTTAGTGCCGAACCGCATCAGGCATTGCGTGAAGTCGAACGTGTTTTGATTCCAGAAGGAAAAATCATCGTCTGCGGCTTTAATCCAGCCAGTTTGTGGGGCATGCACCAAGCGTTGGGTCGTTTAACCGGTGTGCATTTTCTACCGAAAGATGGTGAATTTATCAGCCTGCCACGCTTAAAAGATTGGTTAAAACTACTCAATATGGAAGTCAATCGCGGCCATTTCGGCTGCTACGCTCCACCCTGCACTACCGAAGAATGGATACAGCGATTTGCTTTTATGGAAAAAGCTGGCGACAGATGGTGGCCCTATTTTGGTGCCGTCTACATAGTGCAAGCAATTAAACGTGTAAAAGGTATGCGTCTAATCGGTGCAAAATGGGAAAAGAAAAGAAGATTACTACCCAATACCAATAACATTCCAGCAACCAATAAAATCCACAAAAAAACGCCTCAATAAACCATAAAAAATCGTATAAAAACATGGATACAGTAGAAATATTTACCGATGGTGCCTGCAAAGGTAACCCCGGCCCCGGAGGCTGGGGAGTCCGCCTAGTAGCAAGAGAGCACAGCAAAGAATTCTTTGGCGGCGAACGCAATACCACCAATAACAGAATGGAATTAACCGCCGTCATTCAAGCCTTAAGCGTCCTAAAACGCCCCTGCAAAATCGTTTTACATAGCGATAGCCAATACGTTCTGAAAGGGATTACAGAATGGATGACTGGTTGGAAAGCACGCGGCTGGAAAACTGCCAGCAAAGCACCCGTTAAGAACGTCGATCTATGGCAAGCGCTTGATGCCGCGCAAGCCAAACACCAAATTCAATGGCAATGGGTAAAAGGACATGCAGGACATGAAGGCAATGAACGCGCTGATACGTTGGCTAATTTGGGGGTGGAATCTGTGCTACAAGAGTTGCAAAGTGACAACATAACAAATTGGTGAACATTAGATGTACTAGCTCACACTTCACTCTTATTAGAATCATGGGAGTTTCCTGCAATCCAGCGACATGCAACCAATAACATCCGAAATGATTGCGAAGGAACAGAGTTAGGCAAAACACACAATATATGCTTACGCCCAGTATCCGACTGCAAGCATAGTAGTAACAAACTAGGCCATAGAGTCGAGCCATCCATCATAGATACAATTTCGCCATTATTACCATGATCGTCATGACTATCATCATGAATGAAATATGCAGTAAGACGAATTTGGCCGATGTTAGAAATGTCAATCCGGTACGTTTTGATAGGCTTGAAAAGGTAAACAATACAATTCACTACAACCACAATAGAAACGCTGATTATCACCATTCTGGAAAGAAAAGGGAAACAACCTATCCTATCCATACAGATCAAGATAGCAAAAAACACTGTCAACACACCAATGGCGCAAACCATTAGTCGCAACAATTTAGAGGACTTTACAAGAACAGAGACTGCGATCGACATGCATTGCATCATACGGCATACGTCGATCATGACATTGTTTTACATCGTTAATTGTTTACATACATGATATAAAACAAATGCCCCAATAAGCACACTGCACTTATTGGGGCACTTGCTATGTATGTTTTATACGTTTTTATATTCTGGGAAAACTTAGGGTGCCTTAGCAAAAACTAGCGTTCCGTTTGTTCCACCAAAACCAAACGAGTTTTTCACAGCAACATCAATCGACATCTCACGTGCAGTGTTAGCACAATAATCGAGATCACAAGCCGGATCTTGATTAAAGATATTGATCGTAGGAGGGGAAACTTGATTGTGCAATGCAAGCACTGTAAAAACCGATTCCAAACCACCAGCACCGCCCAATAAATGACCAGTCATGGATTTGGTTGAATTGACTACGATTTTCTTGGCATGCTCACCCAAAGTACGCTTAATCGCCACAGTTTCAGCTACATCACCCAACGGTGTGGAGGTGCCATGCGCATTCACATAATTCACTTGATCAGGATTAATTTGTGCATTCTTCATGGCAGCGATCATGCAACGGCTAGCACCGCTTCCATCTTCCAACGGTGCAGTCATATGATATGCATCAGCACTCATACCAAAACCCAGCAATTCTGCATAAATCTTGGCACCACGTGCTTTTGCATGTTCGTATTCTTCCAATACCATCACACCAGCACCCTCACCGAGCACAAAACCATCACGATCCTTGTCCCAAGGACGGGAAGCTGTAGCAGGATCGTCATTGCGTGAAGACAGCGCACGCGCCGAAGCAAATCCACCCAAACCCAACGGCGATACGGTTGATTCAGCACCACCAGCGATCATGACATCAACATCACCATACTCAATCATACGTGCAGCTGCACCAATGCAATGTAAACCCGTAGAGCAGGCAGTCACAATTGCAAGATTAGGGCCTTGCAAACCATATTTGATCGACAGGTGACCAGAAATCATATTGATAATTGATGCTGGCACAAAGAACGGAGAAATACGACGTGGGCCACGTTTTTCGAGCTCAGCATGCGTGGCTTCAATCAATGGCAAACCACCAATACCAGAACCCACATTGACACCAATGCGGGTAGCATTTTCTTCCGTCACTACCAAACCAGAATCTTGCATCGCCTGCATACCCGCAGCGATGCCGTAATGGATAAAAGCATCCATATGACGCGCTTCTTTGGCTGGAATATAATCTTCGATGTTAAAACCCTTCACTTCGCCAGCAAAATGCGTTGTGTAAGGAGTTGCATCAAATTTCGTGATAGTCGCAATACCGGATTTGCCAGCCAGAATTGCATCCCAAGCAGTGGCAACAGTATTACCGACTGGGGATACACATCCCAAACCGGTAATGACGACACGACGTTCGCGTGATCGGCTCAAACGATTCTCCTAAAATCAGTCAGAAATTACGATTTAACGTGTGCAGTAGCGTAATCAATTGCCTGCTTCACAGTGGTAATTTTTTCAGCTTGCTCGTCAGGAATTTCCATTTCGAATTCATCTTCGAGTGCCATTACCAGCTCAACTGTATCGAGCGAATCAGCGCCTAGATCCTCAACAAAAGAAGATTCAATTTTAATATCAGCTTCAGCAACACCTAGTTGTTCAGCAACAATTTTCTTAACGCGTTGTTCGATATCAGACATATTTTTACCTTAATAAGAGTGTAAAAGTGTATAAGAGTGTTACAGAAAGTGCGCGCATTCTATCAGGTTTGCGCAAAAAAATATAAAAACGTTTAATGCTACTAACTACTAAGTTACTACTAACTACTTCGTACTTAATTCATATACATTCCACCGTTCACATGCAAAGTGGAACCCGTAATATAAGCCGCTTGTGGCGATGCCAAAAACGCGACAGCTGCAGCAATATCAGCTGGCAAACCTAAGCGACCCAAAGGAATTTGTTGCAGCAAAGTCGCGATTTGCGTTTCATTCAGCGATTTAGTCATGTCGGTGTCGATAAAGCCCGGTGCAATGCAATTGACCGTGATGTTACGACTACCTATTTCACGCGCCAAAGCACGGCTCATCCCAGCAACACCTGCTTTTGCAGCAGCATAATTCATTTGCCCAGGATTGCCCATAGAGCCAACCACTGAGGTGATATTAATAATACGGCCATGCTTGGCCTTCATCATGCCGCGCAATACAGCACGCGACAGGCGTCCAACTGCAGTCAAGTTGGTAGCAATAACGCTATCCCACTCTTCGTCTTTCATGCGCATGGCCAACTGATCCTGAGTAATGCCGGCGTTGTTGACCAAAATAGACACACTGCCGTATTCCTTTTGCACCACATCCAACACATTGTTGCAGTCTGCAGCATCGTTCACATTCAGCACTAATCCTTTGCCACAATCGGGGCGGATAGCAGTCAAATATTCCGAAATAGCCGCAGCACCCGCTTCTGATGTGGCCGTGCCCAATACGATTGCGCCTTGTGCAGCTAACTCCAGAGCAATTGCTTTTCCAATGCCACGCGAAGCGCCTGTTACCAACGCTATTTGATTGTTTAAACTCATGCCAAATCCTCGTTTAAAAGTGACAATACCTTGTCTAAAGATGCTTGATCGGTCACAGCATCTGGAATCAATTCGCCATTAATACGCTTGGTCAATCCCATCAACACTTTTCCTGGACCGCATTCAATGACATGCGTGATACCTTGCGCTGCCAATTTTTGCACTGTCTCGACCCAACGCACTGGGCTAGCCGCCTGGCGCACCAACGCATCTTTGATACCCGCTGGATCGTTCAACATCGCAACGTCGACGTTGTTAATGAGAGGAATTTGCGGCGCGGAGAAATGCAAATCTGCCATATAAGTACGCAAACGGTCAGAAGCTGGTTTTAACAAAGAAGAATGGAATGGCGCGGATACCGGCAAAATTAAAGCGCGCTTAGCACCTTTTGCTTTAGCGATTTCACACGCACGCTCAACTGCGCTTTTATGACCAGCAATGACAACTTGAGCTGGCGCATTAAAATTAACGGCCTCTACAACTTCCGCTACGTTACTTGCATTAAGCGCGGCCTCTACACACACCGCTTGCACGCCTTCATCAGGCAAACCAAGAATAGCCGCCATCGAACCTTGTCCCACTGGCACCGCCTCTTGCATAACTTGCGCCCGAAAACGCACTAGCGGCAAGGCATCGCGAAACGCAATCACGCCTGCTGCCACCAATGCAGAGTACTCACCCAAACTATGACCAGCAACCATGCTAGGCTCTTTACCGCCAGCAGCTATCCACGCGCGATACAAGGCCACTCCCGCTGTCAACATCACCGGTTGGGTATTGGTGGTCAAATCGAGATCTTCTTTTGGCCCTTCGTGTATCAATTTGTGCAAATCAAATTTCAATACATCCGAAGCTTCAGCAAGGGTTTGCTGCACGGCAACGTTGTCACTCAAACCATCCAACATGCCAATAGCTTGTGAACCTTGTCCAGGAAAAACAAATGCAAATTTAGTCATTTAATGCTCTTTACGAATATTAAAAATTTAATTACATACGTACCAACACGGCGCCCCAGGTAAAACCACCACCCACGCCTTCCATCAACACATTCTGTCCTGACTGAATACGACCATCGCGAACCGCGACATCTAAAGCCAACGGAATGGATGCAGCAGAAGTATTACCATGCTGATCAACAGTGACGATCATTTTCTCCAAAGACAAATTCAACTTTTTAGCCGTACCTTGCATAATCCGAATATTGGCTTGGTGTGGAACGAGCCAATCAAGCTGATCAGCCGTCATCTTGGCGCTTTCCAAGACCTCGTTCGCCACTTTTTCAAGCACCGACACAGCAAGCTTGAATACGCCAGGTCCGTCCATTCTCAAAAAAGCACTGCCTTGAACATCACCACCATTCAAATTCCCTGGCAAACAAAGAATATCGGTATGACGACCATCGGCATGCAATTTGGTGGCTAATATGCCGGGTTGATCAGAGGCGCTTAACACCACCGCTCCCGCACCATCACCAAACAAAACACAAGTGGTTCTGTCATTGAAATCCAATATTTTGGAAAAGACTTCCGCTCCGATTACCAAGACATTTTTGTGCGTACCGGATTTAATAAAGCTATCAGCGATCGATAAAGCATAAATAAAACCGCTACATACAGCTTGCACATCCAGCGCTGGGCAGCCATTTTCGATACCAAGTTTGCGTTGCACAACACAGGCAGTGCTTGGAAATCCACCTAGAAAATCAGGGGTAGACGTCGCCAAGATAATTAAATCAATATCGTTGACTGCCAGACCCGCCATTTGAATCGCACGTTGACTAGCTTCTACAGCGAGATCGCTAGACTGTTGATCCGGTTCAACATAATGACGCGCTGCGATGCCGCTGCGTGAAACGATCCATTCATCCGATGTTTCGACACCTTTGGCGGCTAGTTGATCAGCAAGAATCTGATTCGTGATTCGTTTGGGAGGAAGAGCACTACCGGTACCGATAATTTTGCTGAAAATAGTCATATTGTTTTAATCGCCGAGTTTGGTTTAACTGCTATTTGCTATTAAGACTGACCGTCATGAGGCATTAGCCCCTGCATTTTACTGGCAATACGCGACATTACATCGTACTTCACCGCATCAAATGCGCGTTTGATCGCCCATTCGTAAGAATAAATATCAGCACTGCCATGGCTTTTAAATACCAAGCCCCGCAAACCCAACAAGCTGGCACCGTTATAACGAGAGGGATTTAATCGACGTGCAATTCTCTTTAAAGCAGCGCGTGCGAACAATGCGCCTAATAAACTGAACACGCTGCTTTTGAGCTCCGTTGTCAGCACACTTTTAAAGAAACGCGCCAAACCTTCCGATGCTTTTAAGGTGATATTACCGACAAAACCATCGCACACCACGATATCGGTGGTGCCTTTAAAAATATCACTGCCTTCAACATTGCCGTAAAAATTGAGCATGCCACTCGCATGATCGGCACGCAACAACTCGGCGGTTTGCTTGACGACTTCAGTGCCTTTGATGTCCTCTGAACCAACATTCAACAAACCAATGGTTGGTTTTGCGACGTCTTCCATAGCTGCCACCAAAGCCGATCCCATGATAGCGAATTGGTGTAAATGATGCGGCTCGCAATCCACATTGGCACCCAAATCCAGCATATAAGTTGGGCCACCTTTTTGATTGGGAAGAATGCTGCAAATCGCAGGACGTTCAACACCCGACATAGTTTTCAAGACATAACGAGAAATCGCCATCAAGGCACCCGTATTACCAGCAGAAACGCAGGCTTTCGCCTTTTCGTCTTTGACCAATTGGATAGCAACACGCATGGAAGAATCTTTTTTGCGGCGCAAGGCCACTTCCAGCGCATCATCCATCGTGACGACTTCAGAAGCGTGCAATATGCTTAAACGCGGATGATTAAGTGCTTTGTGCTTTTGCAATTCGGCACGAATCTGATCCTCCAAGCCGACCAAAATCAGCTCAGCATCAGGCTCACGATTAACAAAAGAAATAGCGGCAGGAATAGTGACAGGCAGGCCATGATCGCCGCCCATACAATCGATAGAAATTTTAATGGTCATTTCTTGATTTAAAAGCTTACGCCAAGCGGATTACGGCTTAGATTCGGCATGCTTCAAAATGACGTAAAGATAAAAATTGCAGCAAAAGAGTGAAACCAAAAACCCTAAAAATTACATGGGTGCAAATGCGTTGCACCCATGGACATTAGTATCGCTGATATCGGTGATATCAATATGATTAATCGTTTTTAGTTTTGAGAACTTTGCGACCACGATAGTAGCCATTTGGGCTGATGTGGTGACGTAGATGGGTTTCACCCGTGGTTGGCTCTGTACTCAATTGAGGCGCAACCAAGAAATCATGTGCGCGATGCATACCACGTTTGGATGGGGATTTTTTATTTTGTTGAACAGCCATGACAACTCCTAAAATACAATTAATACAGCGAATACAATTTCAGATGCGCAAAAATAAGCCCGTTATTCTAACACGTTAATTACAACATGAACGTAAGTTATTAACGTTTTAACGCTTCAATGTTTTCAGAATAGCAAATTGCGATTCTTTTTTGTTTTTGTGTTCTTGCAACAACACAGAATCAGGACACACCACATGCTTGGTTGACAAAGGTAAAGCCAACAAAGCTTCGTCTTCTATCAATTCCACCACATCCAGTGTTTTGCTGGCGACAATGACATCCACAGCGTCATCATCCAACGTCATTTCCATGTCGTCCGCACGCCCTTCATCCGGCGCCAACACCAAGACGGATTCAGAAGCAATCTTAAATTCAAGTGGTGTCAAACAACGTTGGCACACTAATTGCACCACGCCAGAAACGGTGAGCGTCAACTGCGGATAAGAGAATTTCCCAACACCACCTTGCAACGACCAATGTATAAATCCATCGGCATTAACGCACTCTTTGTTCAAACGGCTTAAATCGGCCAATGCGATTTCACCCTCACGACGCTCGTTGAGACGACTGAATTCGATCGCGTCTATCGTAAAAACATTCATACAACTCACTTACCCTGCCAGACAAACCTGCGATAATAGCAGTTTTTCCTTATACCTCAAAGACTTAGTATGTCATCCGAACCACATTCTCTGCATCGTTTAATCCTTGCCTCCAGTTCCCCGTATCGCAAAGAATTGCTCTCCCGCCTGCGTTTTCCATTTGAAACCATGGTGCCCAATATTGATGAAACAGCACATGTGGATGAAACACCTCCCACCACAGCATTGCGTCTGGCCAAAAATAAGGCGGCGGTCATCGCTAGCCACGCACCGGGCGCACTCATCATTGGATCAGATCAGGTAGCAACGCTGGATGGCGAGCAAATCGGCAAACCGGGCAACCACGACAACGCACTGCGACAATTGCAAAAAATGCGTGGTCGCAGCGTGATTTTTCATAGCGCTCTGTGCCTATTAGATAGCAGAAAACATCCAGAAGAAGATGCCGCCATACAACTTGAAAACGTCACCACGCTCGTTACTTTCAGGAATCTTTCCGATCAAGAATTGGATGCCTATTTACGTATCGAACAACCCTACGATTGCGCTGGTAGTGCGAAAAATGAAGGCCTGGGTATCGCTTTGATTGAAAAAATCGAAAGTACCGATCCCACCGCCCTCACCGGCTTGCCATTGATTGCGCTTAGCACCATGTTGCGTCGTGCTGGCATGCCGTTTTTTACTGCTTAAATTTTAAATAAATATCAATAATCCAATATGCCCGGTATTCTTTATCTCATCCCCAACACGCTAGGTATCACTGACATTCCAGCCGACGATCAGCTTGCACACATCATTCCTGAACAGGTGCAAAAAATAACGGCGCAGCTCGATTACTTTATTGCCGAAAATGCCAAAACAACACGGGCATTTTTGAAGTTGATCGCCAACCGCCACCCGCTTGCTAAACCATTGCAGGAAATTCATATTGCAGAGCTTAATGTCAACACCGACAGTGGCAAACTACCCGCTTTGTTGGCACCTCTTTTAAACAATCAAAATGCGGGTTTGATTTCAGAAGCCGGAGTCCCGGCTGTGGCAGATCCTGGTGCAAATCTAGTGCAGCTGGCGCACAAAAATGGCATCAAAGTCCAACCGCTAGTTGGTCCCTCGTCTTTATTGCTGGCCATCATGGCGAGCGGTTTAAATGGCCAGAGTTTTGCTTTTAACGGCTATTTGCCGAACGATGCAGCGCAACGCGGCAAACGCATCAAAGAGCTAGAACAGCGTTCCAAGCATGACAAACAAACGCAGATTTTTATTGAAACTCCCTACCGCAATCAGGTTTTGCTGGAAGCGTTGATTTCACATTGCCAGCCCACCACCTTGATCTGCGTTGCAACGGATTTGAGTTTGCCAACCGAATCCATCCAAACCCTTCCAGCAGCAAAATGGCAAAACATGCTGTCGTCCGGCAAAGCGCCTGATTTTCATAAAAAGCCGACTGTGTTTTTGTTTTTGGCGGCTTATTAATTCTAATTAATAACCATGCCTTGCTTTTTTATTTGATTCATTTGATTCTTTTGGAAAAAGATATGTGCTTGTATTTTCAATCAGTTTCGCTACACCAGGAGAAATTGCCCTACTACGCATATTGGCTAGCATGTCGCGTATCCCATCCTTGGAAAGGGCGGTTCGCCCTTCTAGATTGTAGGAAGTCATGCTGAGGATTGCTCTGGCAATCCATTCTCTTGCCCCATCACTGCTTGCTACATTGCCGATGTTAATCAGCATGCCGCTCATCGCAGCATTGGTGAGTGCGGTTTGCGCTTCTACACTGTAGCAAGTCATGTTGACGATTGCTCTAGCAATCAATTCTCTTGCCCCATCACTGCTTGCTGCATTACCCATGTGAATCAGCATGTCCAAATTGTTGTCGGCAATGTTGAAGATTGCACTAGCAATCCATTCTCTTGCACTATCACTGGTTACTGCATTACCAATGTGAATCAGCATGTCACGCGTAACATCGTTGCTGAAGACGGCTTGCCCTTCTGAATTGTAGAAAGTAATGTCGACAATTGCCCTGGCAATCCATTCTCTTGCCCCATCACTGCTTGCTGCAGTGCCGATGG